>BQJM01000008.1 GCA_021604705.1 marine bacterium B5-7
GGCTCATTGCTTTGCCCGCGGCTTTAACGGCCTTTGTCGGCTTATTTGTTTATCCCAACACCCTGCCCGCATTGTTTCACACGATGTTTTTTTTCTTGGGCTCTCTGATTGCCATTGGTTTTTCACGTTTCCGTCATGAGACCTTACCTGGTGTCGCCCACAATCGTTTAATCTGTTGCTTACGTTTATTTGGCATGCAAACATTGCTGTTTGTGATGCTGCATGCCGTTGCCTTGGGAGTGAAAGCCCAAACACCAATGCCACTTAAGCACTTGAGCCTACCACCATTTAGCCACTTTATCCTCGTTGATTGGGGTTTATTCCCTTGGACACTGTTTACCTGTGTTGCTATCACCCTATCCTGTTGTCAGTCAAAAGAAACGAAAGGTATTTTTCATCCCGCACTCTGCCATTTTCTGAAAGAGCATTTTATTGCACGTTTACTGGGCCCACTCAGCGATTTTTTTGTGCGCCAATCACAATTTATTGTGCTGTGTACTGTCCTCGCCTTACTATTAGTCAATTGCATCCATGCGCAGGGTTATCATGCAGCAACGTTTAGCGCACATGCTGGTTTATTCGCCTTCGCAAACTTATTCTTTGCCATCTTGCCACAAGGACGCCGTTTCATTGCGAACTTAAGTCGACGCTATTCGCTTTGGGTGGTGATGGGCGTGTATGTTTGTTTGATGCTTACGTTGAATGAGGGCTTAATATTACTGTTCAGTCACATACACACAACTGCAACGCCTTTATCGACGTCCTTGCTTACACGCTTACACCACCAACACTGGCCTGTGTTGTGGGAATGCTTTGCTTGGAGTGTTTGTCTCTGTGCTACCCCCATGATGGCAACGTGGTATGCGCGGCAATGCACCGGACAATCAGTGGGCTTTTCGATTATCGCCACCATGCTGGGGCCTGCTTTACTGCATGTTGTTTTTCAGCACATCCATCTTCCCCAAAACGAACATGTCACCTTGAGCTTATTAGCACTAAGTAGTATCGGTTTGTTAGCCATAACCTCTTACCGACATTTGGACTTTTGTTTTTTTGCCGATCGTGTTGCAACACCGTTACGCCGCGTTGACAAACAAGTGATGAGTTTAACATGGTTCATCACCACCCTACTCGCCTTGTTTTTATTAACTTGGCTGTGGGCAGTCCCTGTGGTGCTATTCTTACTTGCCATCCCCACACTGTTTATTCTCATTACCGTGTGTTTTACGCTGTTATTTATTGCGGCATAAAAAAACACCGAGCGAGCTCGGTGTTTTTTATCAGTCATATCAGCTTATTCACCTTCGGCGCTGCTATCGTCGCCACGATCTGATGAATCAGCAGATGGATCGCCACCTTCTAAGCCACCAGAGGATGGAGCTTGCTCAGGCGTTTCTTCATCACCCTGCAAGGCCGAACCAGCTGTTTGACCCATCTTAGAGGCCTGACGACTCGTTCCTTTAATCGCTTCACCAGCGCCACGTGAAACCTCACCAGAGGCACCTTTGAAGCCTTGAGAGGCTTGTTGCTCCATACCAGCTGAGTCATCACCGAAGGCAGAAGCGTAAGCCGCACCACCTTCAATCCAGCGCAACACTTTGTCCGGAATGATATTAATCAAGGAGAAGGTTTTATTGATGATAATCACTGTAATAATCGTGTAGATGATCATCACACCAATCGGTTTAAAGAAGCCGCCAATCACGCCACCTTGAATACCGGCAAACTGCATAACACCGGCAAAGGCACGCCCAATACCGACATTCATCAAATTCAATGCCACGTAAGCCAAGGTCATACCAAACAATAAACCAATAATCATTAAGGTTGGTCGTAAAAATAAGTTAATCATGAGATACACAGCGGGCTCAGCCTTACCAAAGGCATCATGCTGTCCCTCAGGATGCGCCAAGCCCAAGGCCACAATCGGCGCCGCTACCATCGCTTCTAAGACACCAATTAACCAACCCAAGGCACCAAAAGTAAATAGCATATAAGGCACCAATGGCACGTAGAAAGCGTAGATGATCCCCACTGACAACAAGGTCACCATCACCAAGAAGATGATAGGCACCAACCAAGTTAATACAGAACTCAACGCCACCGCAGAACAAGGGAAGGCACCCGCCAAGGCACCAATGCCCAGCAACCACATCGCACCATTAACCCAACTACTTTGCACTTGCTCAACCATCAGGTTACCCAAGTTCGCGATTTTCACCACAGGGCTAATGATATTAGAGCTCCACGGACTTTCTGGATCTGCAAAAATCATATTCCAATCGTTACACACATTGGTCAACCCCATGAAGACCACTTTCATGATATCCCATGCCAAACCACCTAGCTGTGTATTAACACCAATCGGCACCGCATGCTGCGCCGCATAAAAGCTCGCATTTTGTTTAACCGCAGCATCCATCGTAGATTTTGCTGTCGAAATATTTTTAGAAATAATCGAACTGTTAATTGTCGTCGTAATGCTTTGCAACAGTGTTGGACTAAAGAGACTATTCAAACTACTCAATGCCGGCGGTGCCGTATTCACATTATAAGTGTTTGAGTTAGGTCCGCTGGTTAAGGTAGAAATGGAGTAATACCATGAACCCGCTAAAATCCAGCCTTCCTTCGCAGCAACACTCAAATCAATTTTAGGCCGTGTAAATCCGCTGACCAGTGGCTGTATCGTATTACCGTAGTCCGTTGCCGCTTTCATTAAAGCATTCTGCATTTGAACATCTTGTATTTCAGTTTGCGGTAAACCATGGTGTGCTACCTGTTTTGCATTTTGCTCAACATCAATCACCATTTGTTGAACCGCGGCACCTTGAGTACTCCCAATTTCGCCTTGCGATTGCGAGTTCGCACCATCAACTGAGATATTATTCGCTGCACGGTTTTTAAAGAAAGGGTTAAACCAGGAATTGTTTGCCTGCCCCTTCGCCAAGGTCCACGACAAGGAACCACATTTGCCACCAAGATCAGTACCATTGTAAAGGAAGCTGGCTGGAAACTGCATGGTCGCTGTTTGATTCGCTGTTTTCACATTGCCATTGTAGTTAAGACCGTTTGCCACACCGTAGGGAGAAAAATTACGGACAGGCGAAGAATAAATATTTTTTGAAGGTTTATTAACACCCGGATTCTCTTGCACAAGCTTCTCAAGCTTATACGCGCAAATCATCCCTTGCATTACACCCGATGCGCCCGTGTGTTTTGCATCTTTTAAAACATACTGAGAGTATTGAACCTCTGGACGACCCTGGGTAAACACCGTTCCCCCATCGTCAAAATAATCAATCGCGGTTTTCCACATCGTATCAGCTGCACCAACACCCTGCACCACAATCCACATTAACAAAACTTGAATCAAGGAATAACCAGACGCTTGAGGAATCAACAACCCCATACCAAACACAATACGTAACACAATCCAGTGCGCAGATTTATTGTGTTTTTGTCCCATCATCGTGCCATCCCATGCAGTATTTAGCACGGAGGTAAATAAAGCATACATCACCATGATACCACCCAGCGCTAACACCGCTGAGTTAAACACACGAAACAACGTACCCGCCATTTTGTTCGAACCCGTCAGCACCGGTGCAACCGTACCGAAAAATTGGCCAAGCAACTGCATAGAGTAGTCAGTCTTAGGAATATTAAATAGGCTTGTTGTCGTAATCGCACTCGCCGCATTTTGTGCAACGGTGGAGTCTGCCGCCAACACCAGTGCTGGCACACAAGCGAAAAGCAATGCCGTCAGCAATAAGCGCCCCCAACGAATAGATGGTTGTTGCATGTTTTTATCCTCGCCCTATTAAATATTTACAGTAATCACCGAAGCCGTGCCCCAAACGCTGTTTACGCATTTGGAAAATCCAAAAATGGTAGCGGAATGCTAAGCAAAAACTAATCGCTGAGAGTATCCACGTAAAAAAACTCGCAAACGAGTTTCCCCAAAACAAATGAAAAAAGGCATACACAAAAAGCAAAACGCCCATTGTGGTAAAAATAGTGGTAAGTAAACGATACTGTTGAATTTGTACCGCAACATCAGCTTCATTGAGGCCTAGACGAGATTTTGCTTCTTCAAAGGATTCTTGGCGATCTGTTTTTGAGGTGGTAACAACCCCCTTCGCCATCGTTTTAATGTGCTTGGCATTCTGCACCAGATTTCCTAAGTCCATCCACTTGGGAAAATTGACCATCGGTTTCACCACTCGACCAATCGGACGGAATATCTTCATGCGCAGGCCCCTTCGTTAATATATCCGACCAGCTTACCGGAATTGAGTGAAAACTGTCAATTCAATGACGAACCAAAATTTATCAAAATGGTATTCAAGCTCTTGATAAAGGGACACATACTCATGTACAGTGAATAAACATACTCAAATAGCTGGAAGTCAACGCAATGTCCGACGTTCAAAATGCTGCACTTAGCTTAGAAGAAGCCCACCGCTATTGGGCTGAATATACAGATCCCATGATTTTTCGCGTGGTAACCTTTATGGAAAGCGTGGAAAAATGGACGCTCGATGGGCAAGCTGACATTGAGCAAGCCTTTAGCGCCCTCAGTGAAGCGCTGACTGATATCAAAGGTGTTGATCTTGGTAACGAAGAAGCTTTTATTCAGACTGCTGCCTACGTTCACATGAGTCGCGCACTGAAGTTATTACAAACCCTAGACATGGGGCGACCCGGTGCGGCATCCAAGTTACTCATCCACGCCGAAGAAGTCAGTCATTCCACCGAAGATACACCCGGTTTATTTTTACGACGTAACATCGTGTTTGAACGCTTACGCTTGCTATCACGCGTTTTTTCAAAAGAACGCTTGACCTTAATCACCAAAGCACTAGAAGGAGGAGACTATGCCTAAGTTACTTATTTATGGTTCGCTCATTGCCACACTCAGCTTCAACATAGCGCTGGCTTCGGCAAACACGGATCCTGCCTGCCAAAGTCAACAATGCCAACAAATGAATGCCTCGCTAAACAATGCAAGTACTGACGCAAAAAATGCATACCTGCATGCCTATGGCCACCTAAAAAGTAGCGGCGCAAACATGTCAGTTGGCAGTGCACAGGCACCTGCATTATCAAGCAAAATGGGCACGCCCAGCACAGACCCCAGCGTTTTTAGCAACAAATCTAAAAACACCGATAACACCAGCATGATCAAGTACTAACGGGAGATTCATAATGAAACCTGTGATGAGAACACTCGCCGCAATCAGTTTAACGACACTATTGGCAGCCCCCCTTTCTTCCCTAGCGATTGGCCCAGTCTCACCTTCCCCCTCTGGCTGCTCTCTTTGCGCTTTAGTCGACGCCGTCTCCAAGGTTTATAACACGGTCCAAGAAACCGCTCAGAATTTTGTAAAACAACGCGCCGCCATGGCATTCTCTCACGACCCTTACGCGGCACAATCTGCAACCGGTAATGCCGCACGTACTGGCAATGCAAAAACGCAAGCCAGCACACTCGTGACAAACTATGCATCGCAGTCATTAGATACCTTAGCGCTAATGCAAAATCCCGGTAATATTACAAAAACGTATGCAGAACTATGTGGTACGGATTTTTGTCAGGATGCTGAGGGTAACCCAGTTTCTTACACACCGGGCAGTAAAACTAATGCACCAGACGTCGCCAAAAATGCCAGCTTTAATGCGGCATATTTTCTCGACCCTAAAGTTTATGATACGAAGAATGCACAAATGGATGCTGCGCATTACGTCGGATTTCTTTCTGGCATGGCCTCACCTTACGTCGTTTTCGACCCTTCTGATTATCAAAATTTGGTAAATTCAGGTGGCCTACAAAATCCTGCGGTTGAAAGTTATCGTGCTGCCGTACGAAGCTATTTAGCCCAATTGTCTATGGGCACAGATAACATGTTGTACTTATTTACGCAGCGTGTTCCTCAGCCAGGTTTGGGTTCATTAGCAGGTTACTCCACGTCAAATCAAAGTCTCGCACAAATCGATGAAAAGATGGCAATGCATCGCATTGGTTCGCCACAGTGGTACACCGATATGGAGCAATCACCACCCGCAACCGTTGCACGCGAAACCTTATATACTTTGGCAGAAATGCGTTATGAAATGTACCAAGAACGTCAACTACAAGAACGTTTACTCGCGACCATGACCACTGTTTTGTTGCAAAACACACAATCAGTCGCCGGTGGCTTGCATACAAAACAAAGTGGTATCACCGATGCGCAAAATAATTCAAACCCAGCGAATACACATGCCGCTTCGTAATCTGATGGCAGTGCTATGCTTAGGTGTAGCACTGTCAACTGCCCAGGCCGCGCCTCTTCCTGCAACAGCAGGAAAGATTGACCTACAAAATCACTCTTCACAGCGCTTAGACGTTTTTATTATGCAACGCCAATGCACGCGGCAAGGTGTTTGCCACTATCAAAAATCGAAACAATCTTTTGTTGTGAATGGACGCCAGCGTACGACAATTGCATCGCCTAAAACAGCGTATATGGTTTGGTTAAAGTATCAGGGTTTACGCACTGGGGGTGTACATGTCGAGTCTGCAACACCCTGCCCTGGGATGTTTCAGCCACATAAACTTTATCAGCTGAGCATCACATCGAAGCGAATTGGCGCAGCGGAGCAATTACGTTGCCAGGTGAGTAGCCACGCTATCAGACACCATTAAGCCTCAGCTAGCCCGTGTTCACACTTTTTTTTTACGGATGCTCCTTCGACGCCTGCATAACGACGCGCAGCTTGAACAAACCCCTCAAACAGTGGATGGCCATCACGCGGTGTCGAGGTAAATTCTGGGTGGAATTGACAAGCGACAAACCAGGGATGATTCGCCAACTCAATCATTTCAACCAAATTACCATCAGCAGAACGTCCGGAAATCTGTAAGCCTTGTTTTTCAAGTTCGGGTAAAAGATGATTGTTCACCTCATAGCGATGACGATGACGTTCCAAGACCACATCTTTTGCGTACATTTGGTGTGCCAAACTACCCTCAACCAAATGACAGGCATAGCCACCTAAACGCATGGTGCCGCCCAAATCAGATTTTTTGTGGCGTTTTTCTACCGTGCCGTCTTTGTTCGTCCATTCAGTAATTAAACCAACCACTGGATGCGTTGTCTCAGCATTAAATTCTGTGCTGTGTGCATCAGCCATGTTCACCACGTTACGCGCAAACTCCACCAAAGCAACCTGCATACCCAAGCAAATACCAAGATATGGGATGTTATTTTCACGCGCATATTGTACGGCGCGGATTTTACCTTCCACACCACGTTCACCAAAGCCACCTGGCACTAAAATCGCATTCACATTCACTAATGCATCGGTACCGAAACGTTCAATGTCTTCAGCATCCACATAAGCGATATTCACTTTCGTGCGTGTTTGGATCCCAGCATGTTTTAAGGATTCTGACAGTGATTTATAGCAATCTGCCATATCAATGTATTTACCCACCATGGCAACGGTGACCACTGCCTCAGGATTAGATTCGGCTTCAACAACCGCTTCCCACTCACTCAGATCCGCCGGTCCAACATCCATTTGCATTTTCTGCACCACCAAGTCATCTAAACCTTGTGCATGCAACATCATCGGTATTTGGTAAATACTTTTTGCATCCGCCAAAGAAATGACCGCGGCTTTTTCCACATTCGTGAACAAAGCAATTTTTTCACGGGAATCTTCTGCAATGGGTGACTCAGAACGACAAATCAAAATATCAGGTTGAATACCAATAGAACGTAATTCTTTCACGGAATGTTGCGTAGGCTTCGTTTTAATTTCGCCCGCTGCCGACATAAACGGCACCAAGGTTAAATGAATAAATAAGGTATGTTGCGCACCTAACTCCATACGCAATTGACGAATCGCTTCGATAAATGGAAGTGATTCAATATCACCAACCGTCCCACCAATTTCTACCAAGGCAACATCCGCACCGCTGGCACCTTTTTTAATGAGGCGTTTAATCTCATCCGTCACATGCGGGATCACTTGCACCGTACGCCCGAGGTAGTCACCTCGACGCTCTTTACGCAAAACGTTTGAATAAATTTGTCCCGTGGTAAAGTTGTTGGACTTCTTCATGCGCGTACGGACAAAACGCTCGTAATGGCCTAAATCTAAATCGGTTTCAGCACCATCTTCGGTGACAAACACTTCGCCATGTTGAAATGGACTCATGGTACCCGGATCGACGTTCAAATACGGATCCAGTTTTAGCAAGGTGACATTTAAACCACGTGCTTCTAAATTGGCTGCCAAGGATGCGGACGCAATCCCTTTACCCAATGAGGAAACCACACCGCCGGTGACAAAGATAAAGTGCATAAGAAAACCCGTTTTTGGAGTAAATTTTCAGTGTAAAACGGGATTAGATTGTACTGGAAATGTCGCAATCACGCAACCAAGGCGGCACCCCTTCTGCTTGATATGTTTGCTTTCGGGTTTGACGCTTTTCCTGTGTCTTTTCCGGTAATGTTGTCATCGCATACATGGTATCGCGATAACGACGCACACTCACATCTCCCCAGCTGATACAAGGATTGGCATCCGGTCGTGCCTGCATTTGCAAACAAATGGCTTCGCATTTGGCTTGGCTAGGCATAGGAATCGATAAGCTTTGTAGCCAAACACGTAAGACATTACGTTGACGATCCGCCGATAAGGCCAGCCATACTGAGATGCGCATGGCCCCTTTAATCGCATCGACAGTCTCTACCCATCGATCGTGAATTAACATCGACTGTAAATCTTGTTCCGCCAAGTCATTTTGCAAAACCAATCCGGATTGCACATGGTTCACTGATCTGACTAAAGTCTGGCAAGCACTCGGCCATCGCGTCAACAATACCGGCAACACATTATGTCGTAAATAATTACGATCAAAATCCGTAGACTCATTGCTGGGATCATCAATCCAAGTCAATTGATTTTCTTTCGCATAAGCCGTAATAGACTCCGGCGAAACAGTCAGCAATGGGCGTGCCAATACCCCTAAAAAGAAGGGTTTTTCTGCGGGCATAGACGCTAAGCCCGCTAAACCACTACCCCGAAGTGCCTGCAATAAAAATGTTTCAGCTTGATCTTGTTGATGGTGCGCTGTAACCAAAACAGTATTTTCTTTCACGTACTTTTTTAATACGTCATAACGTTTCTCGCGCGCCAATGCTTCCACACTATCACCCGCATCAGACTGCACAGTAATGTTTTTTGTTTCGCACGCAACCCCCCAACGATTGGCAACACGCACACAGTGTGTCGCCCAGTCGGCCGAATCAGGATGCAATTGATGGTTAACATGTACGGCTTGAATCGATAAATGAGTCTGCTGAGATAAGGCATGCAGTAACACGGTTGAGTCAACACCACCGCTAAATGCCACACATAGCGTTGTATTATCAGCTAAGGTCGTCAGCCAATCGTTTATAGCTCGGGTGACATGATATGTTGCATGAGTGCTTGGCATAAAGCCTCCGTCCCCAAATGTGTGAGTCCAGAAATCATAAAAATTGGACCTGACCACTGCAATTGATCCAGAATCTGTTGGCAATGTGCTTCCCGCTCATCTTCAGGCAAGACATCCACTTTATTCAGCACCAACCAACGTGGTTTATCATAAAGCTCTGGATCAAATTTCTTCAGCTCTGCTTCGATAGCATGGAAATTCGTCACAGGATCGCTGCCGTCCGCTGGAAATACATCGATGAGATGCAACAATAATGCCGTACGCGATAAATGCTTTAAAAAACGTACACCCAGGCCAGCACCTTCCGCAGCCCCTTCAATCAAACCCGGCACATCGGCCATCACAAAACTATTATAACTCCCAACACGCACAACCCCCAGATTGGGATGCAGTGTCGTAAAAGGATAATCAGCCACTTTGGGTGTGGCAGCAGAAACCGCTGAGATCAATGTCGACTTACCCGCATTCGGTAAACCCACCAAACCCACATCAGCCAGCAAACGTAACTCTAATTTTAATTGGCGTTTATCACCGGGCGATCCTTGCGTGATTTGACGCGGTGCGCGATTAATTGAACTTTTAAAACGTGGATTCCCTAGGCCATGGAAACCACCTTGTGCAACCTTAAGAATGTCGCCCGCTGTATTTAAGTCACCGATTAGTTCCTCGGTGTCTTCATCACGAACCAAGGTGCCCACAGGCACCGGAATAATTAAATCATCACCAGATTTGCCCGTACGATCAGCGCCCATACCAGGCTGTCCATTTTTCGCTTTGAAGATCCGTTGAAAACGAAAGTCGATTAAAGTATTCAACGCCGGATCGGCTTTCAGAAAAACAGAGCCTCCATCTCCCCCGTCACCACCATCTGGACCACCACGTGGGATAAATTTTTCACGTCGAAAACTCAGGCAGCCGTGACCACCTTTACCTGCTTCAACCCGAACTCTGGCTTCATCAATAAATTTCATTTTGTTCTCAACAAAAAAGCCCCGACACGCGGGGCTTTTTCAATGCTATTAGCTTACTTAGCGTCCGCTGTATCTGCAGTTTCAATGCAAATATACTGACGTATTTTTTTGCCACGCTTTACAAATTTCACAAAACCATCTTCCAGCGCAAACAAAGTATAGTCTTTAGCGACACCTACATTGTTGCCTGCATGAAATGTTGTACCACGTTGTCGCACAAGAATATTACCTGCTTTGACAAATTGGCCGCCGAAACGTTTAACCCCAAGATACTGAGGGTTTGAATCGCGACCATTATTGGTACTACCCCCGGCCTTCTTATGTGCCATAACTTAAATCCTCTCTAACCTGTAATTCCTGTAATCTTCACTTCAGTGAAGTGTTGACGATGACCTTGTTGTTTGTCGTGATGCTTACGACGCTTAAACTTAATAATCGTAATTTTTTTATCACGACCATGGGACATCACTTCCGCATTCACTGCGGCACCCGCCAACATTGGCTTACCGATTTTGATGTCTGCATCGTTGGATACCAACAATACCTGATCAAAAGCGACTTTCTCGCCCACTTCGGCTTTTAATTTCTCGATTCGTAGCACATCGCCTTCCGCAACGCGGTATTGCTTGCCACCTGTTAAAATAACTGCATGCATGTTCTTATCTCCAAGCTAAGGCGCGCATTATATAGTCTGTACCACCTAACTGCAAGGCCCTGGCTTGACAGAGTCCAGACGACTCCCTAGCATGCCCACGTATGGAAATATCTGCTACCCAAGACCTCATCTCAGACGACATAGAAGCCGTTGATACCCTCATTGAAGCGGGCTTAGCCTCTGACGTTAATTTAATCGGAGAATTATCTAAACACCTCATTTATAGCGGCGGCAAGCGGCTTCGGCCCCTGCTGGTCCTACTCAGCGCCAAAAGCCTGGGCTATGAGGGCATCAATCATCATCGCCTGGCTGCCGTGATTGAATTTGTCCACACAGCCACCCTGCTTCACGATGATGTGGTCGATACTTCAGCACTTCGCCGCGGACAAGAAACCGCTAATGTCATCTGGGGAAATGCTGCCAGTGTTCTAGTCGGCGACTTTTTATATTCACGCGCATTCCAATTAATGGTGCAAGTTCAAAATTTACGCGTACTCGATGTACTCGCGCATGCGACCAATGTGATTTCTGAAGGGGAAGTCAAACAACTCACCCATTGCAAAGATCCAGAAACAACGGAAGAAGATTACTTTGCGATTATTCGTGCAAAAACCGCGATGTTATTTTCTGCTGGCACCGAAGTCGGTGCACTCATCGCCACAGAAGATGAAAAAATTATTCAGTCGATGGCAAACTATGGTGAACAACTCGGCATTGCATTTCAGCTTGTTGACGACATTTTAGATTACACCGGCGATGCAGACACTATCGGTAAAAATATCGGTGATGATTTAGCCGAAGGAAAACCGACACTACCTTTAATATATGCCTTGCATCAAAGCAGTGGCGCAGATAAAACCTTGTTGGAAAATTGTATTCGCCATGGCGGCGCAGATCAGTTACCCGCGGTTTTGCGTGTCATTGAATCCACAAAAGCGATTGACTACACTAAGCAACGTGCCAAAACTGCGCATCAACAGGCTTTAACGGCTCTCGACGTATTACCCGACTCTCCCTACAAAACAGCACTCGCCGACTTAGCTGATTTTTCAGTATCTCGTGCGTTTTAGTGCACAGATGATTTTCTCGTAGTAACAGAAGGAAAGTTAGCATATTGACTTTTTGATCTTGCTAAAGAACTACCTGTGTCGGGGGGGGGGAGCTTATTCAAGCCCAATACTTCAGGCAAAGCACTTAGCAGAGAAAAATTATCTAGCAAAAACTCATCTTCGCTACCACTGCTATTCTCAGCTGAATCGGGTCTAGCTTCCTGGAAAACACGACTACCACTACCAAATGTAGTTGACGGAAGGCTCTCTGCTTTATTGATCAAGTGTCGCCCTTGTATCAGCGCAGAGCTTTGTCGTCGCATCTTCTGTTTTAAACATGTTTCAATATTATCTTTATCTTCTGCAGTCATCGATTTTCTAAGCGATAATAAACACGGATATTGAAACCATGTCAGCAACCAAGGAAAAAACTGAAACCATTTTATGGGCTTACCTAGAAAACAATCCGCCAACCAGCGATCTCTCGTCAGCTCAAGCAAATCCATTAAGCATTCTTTTTGTTTATTTTCCAGATCCCCTCCAAGAATCACAGGGAAACGTTTTAACTTCAAACGCAAAATATTTTCTGTTGATCCGCTTCCTAAAAAATTCTGTTTTAAAGTATTAAGTGCTTTATCCTCAGTCTTTGCCAGCAAGCTGGGGCGATATTGCAATATTGCGGCCAACAATAAACGTCGACTCTCTGCATTAACAACTTGTATTTTAGATGTATCGAAATCAGAATCAGCAACCACCGTCATCACCAATTTCAATTGCTCTGCATCTAAGCCCAACACAAACCCTTTGGCCCATTTTTCTAAGATAGACAGCAAATATATTTGTCTAGATTCTTGTTGTATCAAGCGAGTTAAACCAAGTAAGCAGGACTGTATACCATCTCCATCTTCATTTTCGCAGACACAAAGCGACGTGAGTAAAGCACGCGTTGTTGTTGCATGACGCTTAAACCACCTGGGACGATAAAGGTAGAGGGTAGCGGGTAAGCCACCATATTTTAATTTATGTAATAAAAGCAAATGTTTCTTTTTCAAGATTTGCCGATAAATATCATGATGAATCAAATTTTCTCGCAGGTCCATGTTATCTTTCGAAACACTATATAATTGCTGACTTAACACTAAAGAAAACTGTGGTTCCGCTTGAACATATTCACCTAGTTGGATACTTAACTCTTTTGTTAATAATCCTGGGAAAGCAAGGAAATAGGCGAAAAATTCAATTTCTTCTTCAAGTATCTGTGATTTTTTCTCACTAACTTTTCGCTCAATAAAACTTTGTAGAAAAGCTTGAATTAATGGAATCTCTCCTTTTTTAATATTCTTATTATCCAGAAAACGTTGCTTCCAATATGCTAGCTGTGCGATATAAAGCTGTCTTTCATGATTAAATAAGGAAATACTATAGCGCAACTTTTGGTTGATGAGATCCAAGTTTAATTGGCGACCTTGAAATAATGACTGCACATCATCATTGGATAAACTTTTAGCCGTGATTGAAATAGTATCCGCCTGGATATAAGTACCTGACTGAGTATCACCGACTAAAGACAAATGCATTTTAATCTTACATGCTATTTTTATGGGCGATGTTTTATAACTGCTTTCTCGGTAAATACATGCGTGTCGGCGTATGGTTAAATTGGCACAGTTTGGATTCTCAGCACTCAGCGTAACATCTGATTCTTCGTCTGAATTTTGTCGAACATGCAAAAATGGCAGCACACTACTCAAATCGGCAACAAATCGAAAAGGTAATTGTGGTTTTTTCTTACTGCTTTCCTCCGTATCGGCTTGCGTGAGTACCTGTACCAATGCATCAGCAAACAGCGGCGATAAGTTAGTTTTCTGGTTGGATAAACACTGCCTAATACGAGAAATATATCGTTCTTCTGCATCACTGCAAGCTTCTAGCTTTTCCAATGATATTGAGCTCGTCTCTTCAAGTTCATCCTCCGACACAACAGGCATCAATGCCAAAGATTTTAAGTGGCGTTTTCCCAAGGATCCTGCTCGCACACGTAATGTTCGCGCAGCCTCAACAAAATCTCGATTGGATGACTTTTCAATTTTGTACGCATCTAGTTGTTGCAGTGGCAAAATAAAACTTTCAAAAACATGAGTGTTTAGTTGAGAGTCTTCTCTTTGATCATCAAGGCTATCCCATGAAAATGAACCCAACGAAGCCAACGCCTCAGCTGAAATACTCACGGAAATCTCTTCATCAACCTCTTCTTCTGACATACCAAACACCCTGTACACAAGTAATGAGACTTACCAGTCTAACGCATGAGCAACAGACTCTTTGGAAATAAAACTTTCAAATACGCCGCTAATGTACTAATCGCATTAAAATCTATCAAAAATGGGAGGACGAGAGTCAGCAGACCTGCACTGCAAGGCTCAAGTTGTCGCACAGGTGTACCCTGCAGAACAGGGCCAGCTTTAATACCCAGGAGAGAGGTATTATTAGCATGAAAATTTGTCGTCGCTACCACACAGTACCTCGTATAGTCGGCGGCCTATGGAAAAAATCCACCAGATGCGCCCTTCAATCGAGCAAAAAGGGCAATCGCTGATGCGATTTCCGAGAGATTTGCCCTTCTTTCGCCAAATTTTTTGTCAATTTATGCAATTTTCAGAAATTTTGGCATGACAGCACCCGCTGAATAGTTTACACTACTCAGGTGAATTTTTGCCCGCTGGTAAATTTTCATGCGAACTAGTCGAGTGGCTGCTCGGCTAGTTCACCTTTTTTGCTAACTCATCGTCCATAATGCTCCTTTTTCTTTAACAAGCGACGCGACTGTGATATACTGCAAAAACTTTTTGGGTACTGGGATTCACAGTCAAAAGTGAACGCCTCGTTTTCACGATTGATTATTATAGGGTAGATTGAAGAAATTATGCAAGCATTTGTCACACCAAAGCAATTAAAAGCGGCCCGTGCACTATTGGGCTGGGATCAAGAACAACTCGCTATCTCTGCTGGCGTTTCTAAACCAACAATTGCACGTTTAGAAAATAGCGCAACAGGTACACGCGGTAACTTAAACACGATTCGATCCATCATCGAAGCCTTAACGAAAAACGGCATCCGTTTGTTGGGACCGAATGAAGAAGGTGTAGGCGTCTTACTCAAAGACGTTGAATAATAGACTCACCGTCTAACACTTATCAACACAACAACCCTAACAGTACGGATTAAGTTCTATCCGTAGGGGTTGTTGTGTTTTTTGCGTATGCCTTTTGTATAATTGGAGCTGGAGAAATAACATGAATATTAACTTACTACTCATACTAGTTTGTGCCGCTGTCGCTTGTGCTGTCATATGCCTTGTTGATCGTTGTTTCTACGCCACCGCCCGCCAACAAGCACAAACCGCTGATCCTGTATTAGTTGATAACGCTAAGGCATTTCTTCCCATTTTTATTTTAGTGTTAATCATTCGAAGCTTCTTCGGCCAAGCTTTTCGTGTGCCAACACAATCATTAGAACCCACCGTGGTTCCTGGCGACTTAGTTGCGGTCAGTATGTTTTCTTATGGTTTGCGCACTCCCGTTTGGCCACACACCTTGTTACACACCGGCAAACCACAGCGCGGCGACATCATGTTATTTTTCTGGCCCGTGGATGCAAAGTTTAACTTTATTAAACGTGTCATCGGGTTACCCGGCGATCACATCAGTTACAAAAACAAAATACTTACCATTAACGGTAAAACCGCATCACAAACTTTTGTAAAAAATGCGATAGATACCAATGGCGGTCCGTCATGGCAAGTAAAGGAATACCAAGAAAATTTATTTGGGGTAAAACATAACATTTACCGTCGCCCCGATGCAGCTGCGCAAGATTTCAAAGACTATGTTGTCCCTGCTGGGCACTACTTCATGATGGGTGATAATCGCGATAACAGCGACGACTCTCGCATGTGGGGACCCGTGCCCTGGAACGACATTGTGGGCAAAGGTAAATTCATTCTCATCAATTGGTTTCGAACGAACCCACACTATTTCCGTCTGGATCGGGTCGGCACGTCTATTTAGACTTCCATTTCGACCCAATAGTGTGCTAAAATCGACCAACCCATGAGGATAGAATCATGTCTCTAGAACAAAAACAGCAACAACACCTGCTCAACGAGCTAGAACTCCGCTTATATGTGCAATATGGCATTACCCCCAGCCTGTATGCGCTGGCCACAGGGGAGTTTGCCCCCAAGTATCTAACTACTTTCCAAAACAGCCTGAAAAAACATCCTGCTGAGGCTGCGCCCAGTGAGGCATTACAAGCGATACAACGTAAATATGCATTTACCGATGAACCAAGAAGCGATGAGGCTTGTCTTGATTTCCATATGCCCTGGTTTCGTTCTATTTTTCGGAACCGTAAAGTCGCGCGTGAAAAATTTAAAGCACGACTGAAAGCACGTATTGAAGCGATTCAGCAAGCGGTTGAAAACGTTGGGGCAAACTTTTCTGACAAGGAATCCGCACCCGTCAATAAAGACTTCGAATATTATTTGCGTGAAAAACTCAATAACACTGAACCCACTGCGAAAAACTTTCATAAGCACAAAAAAATCTACATTAACTTCCAATTTAAAAAGATTAAACGCGATCTGTGGAAGCTAAGCGGCGATACCTTCTTGCGTTTTTTAGGTTTAGCGGTTGCACTCATAGTCGCAAGTTTACAAGGTATTATCAGCTTCTTCTTTAGCAATACTGTATTTGGTGCACCATTAGAGCTGTCTTTTATCATCGCGGGGTTTGCGGCGTTTGCCAACCTACTGACTATCTGGAATGACCTCCCCAATACCATTATTGAGATTGCTCATTGGCGTATGTCCAAAGGATTTAATAGCGTTATTAATAATGATAAAGTCACTGGGAAACAGTTAGCCGCTATTATTGCTTTTACACCTGTTTCTCTCGGTGCAGGTGCGGCGATTGGGATTGCCACTTTTGCCTCCTTTATGACAGGCACCCACCCGATTATTCATTTTTTCACACCGTTATTGGGTGCGAATCCTGCCGCAGGCTTTGCCTTTGCCATGGCAATGTCTATCTTAATCGGCATCGCGATTGCAACCAACATTCATCAATCCTGGGCGGACTTTGTTAAACGCGATCGCATTACTGCTTTCAAACATTTTACTAACACTTTTTTCAAGCCCGATGCTAAACAAAAGAGTGCAGTAGACTTTGGCAGCCGCAATCAACACATTGCTCGCAATATTTTAACCGTGACTATTGCGCTAGGTTTAGCAGCGATTGCCTTTGCCGGCACCATTGCCCTTGTGAATGGTTGGTTATACGCGGGTGGCCCCATGGGTGTAGGTATTCCAGAATTCTGGAACTATGCCATCATGGTCGGCCTAGGTGCGGTATCACGGGCACCCTTTATTGCCCGTGGTTTGGTGCGTATTGCTAGTGGTGTCACACGTTTTGGTTTTGACCTTGCTCAAATGATTGCAGGAAATAGAACTATTCGTCAGCAATACCAAGATCGTCTGTGGTATGGCCTATCTCACCCTGTGTTTATGTTTGGTTTAGTCGGGGCATTATTTTATGTGCCTTATAAATTATGCAAAGGTCCTGAAGCACGTGCTGAACTCTGGCATGAGTGTAAACAAACCTGGCATACTTTTATTAAATATCCCTGGGTTATTTTTGGTGCCATTGTGATGTTCGCCGCGGTTGGTTGGAATGCCTATGGTAATTACTTTATTGCCAATCCCAAAAACTCACATTTTGAGCGCACCGATAGTGCCATCGTATCCGCCATCATTGTCTCTGACTTTGCCACCAGCGAAGGCGTGAACTACGCCCATGACCCGGCCGATTGCACCAGCTTTGACGAATTCTCAGACTTTGGCTTGTTTGGGGGTAAACCGGTAAGACTTCCTGCAGATGACGATAGGGATCCTAATACACATTTACTCTCTCCAGTGGGATCTTAGCTCAAATATAAAGCAAAAAAGCCCTCCTCTTAATACTCTCTTAAGATTCGTCCAATAGCCTGGGCATGTCACTTAAGCGTAGTAATCAGCTTTTAGGAGGGCTTGATGATGCAGGCAGAACAACAAAAACAAGCGGGTATCTTGCGGAGAACTTTTCAGTTCGCCCGAAATGTGCTCGCCTTAACCATCAAATGGTTTCCCGTATCAAATAATTTTAATCACGGTGACGAAAAAACAGAACGTCACTGGAAATACGCCGGCATTGCCATGTTTGGTACCATTGCGCTGATTGCGTTACTGGTTATACGGCCTGAGCTAGCAATTTTTGTTAGTGTACTAGGTGGATCCATGGCGATTGGTTACAACGTTTTTCCGGTGCTTCACACTATCGCCAGCAATTTAAAAACCACATTGCGTGCCGCTGCTGCGATTCTGTTTGCAATTTCCTTACCCTTTATCGCTCTTGGTAGTGCATTGACCCTGCCCTTTCATGCTGCGAGTCAAGTACGCATGAGTAGCAGCATCAATCAGCCTGCGCCAATACAGCGTGCTGTCCTTGCGCCGACTATCGTGCAACGTCGTGTATCGGATTCGGATAGCGAGGAAGATAACCCCATGGCAAGGTTATTAGGGATGCGTGGTGAGCCAGATGGCAGAGAGGATACGACAGCGCCACATTCGCAACAAGCACCGCATGTGCATGGCGCGGAGAAGGTAATGCCGTCAGCACCGTTGACACCGCCACCTTCACCATCACCCAAGCCGTTTTTAGGCGGTGGTACGTAACGCGAGTGTTTCGATCAATAAAGAATGCATCGCAGGGTTAGGACCATATCCTGCGATCACTAAGGCATTCGCACCAATCCCAGCTGCAGCATCTCGTGCTTTTAAAAGCGCTGCACGTTGTGCTGCTTTCAAATCGCCTTTATCGTAGTGCATACTTACATTCACACGTGCAAGCGAGGTTGCTTTACCTACAGGCACTACACTCAATAAATGGACCTTATTTGCGGGCACTGCCGGCAAGGCATGTGCCAAGGGCAAAACCGCCACACGTGGACTATGATCAGGCTTAGGCGCTAAATGCCAAGTGATCATCACGGCAATCGCTGCTGTGAGGATATAAACAAGGTTTTGGGTGATTTTTTGCATGGACATAACTCTCATATACTAAAGCGTGAATATTACGTCAAAGCATGGAGGTTGTCACTTAGAGAATAGCATGTCACCCCGGGCGCCGACCCGGGGTCTCCATCAGTTTCTATCGAGTTTGCTAGCCTCCGAAGGAGATCCCGCATCAAGCGCGGGATGACAGTCGTTTAATGATCACTTGATTGAAAGATTATTCACACGCTCATCCGTGTGCTTAATACGCTGAATCAAACCAGATACTCGCCCCCCTGTCGGATGACGGAGACGATCAAAAAAACCATGACGTGCGTGGGGCGTTGAGGGTGATGCGCGCCGAGAAGTACGCCGGCCCGCACTACGGACACGACGAGAATCATTGTCATCAGTTTGTGTTGCAACATGCCTTCGCCCTATCACCAAACGTGATGTGGGTCGTAATCGTTGTAAACGCTCAGAAACAATCCGTGGTTTTTCTTTGACAAGTCGCTCATTAAAACGCGTCAATAAGTCCACATGTAATGCTGATAACGCATCTAGTTGCTGTGCCCAGCCTGAAGAAAACCTTAAAGCTGTTCGTCGAAATAAACGGTTAAACCACGTTGGTTTTAATCGTGATTTATTCAAATGCTGTTTTTCTTCTTCGATATTATTGTTCAAACGCACTAACCATTTATGCACTTGTGTTTTTTCTTTATCAATAGACAAACGAGATTCGCGTGCAGTAAAATTAATATCTGCCATTCTTAAAGCCGAGTCGTGAAAATAGGTATAACGCAAACGATGGCCCGCGGAAAACGGCCACCAACTTGGAGACTTCGGCACCAAATCCATTAACTGTGCGGGCACATAAAAAAATGTTCCATTTGCACGTGTAAAAGTTTTGAGATTAAGTGGATCCTCAGAATGATGGACCAACTGCGACGTTATGTTTCTTGTTGTCATGGTACAGACCTCGCTGAAAGGGGCTGGTCTGTTGAGTGTAGTGGATGAATCAAGACTTAGCTGCAAGAGAGAGTAAATAATGAGCACTTTAAGTGCTGGCATTCTAACCCCTCTGGAAAGCTCATACCCAGGCTGCCTTCCATCGCAGCTCCCTGGAAACTGAGTTTTCCGAGTAAGGCTACTCGGAAATGTTGATTTCCGAGTAGAAGAAGCCTATCCTAGTAATATCAACAAAACTAAGGGGGCGCTCATGCTATTCGAGGAACTTTTGAACGCTGATGAAAGTCGGACACTAGAGTTTAAAGAAAATACAAATAGCCCTTTGAAGATTGCAAAAACGGTTGTCGCCTTTGCCAATACCGCTGGCGGTACAGTTGTCATAGGCGTCGAAGATAAAACCAAACGTTTAGTTGGATTAGACAACATACTGCAAGAAGAAGAAAAAGTAACAAACTTCTTGCATGACACTATCGCGCCCATGATATTACCAGAAATTGATATTCTCAATCACCAGGGTAAAGAATTACTACTGATAAAAGTACCACACACTCCCGGCCCTTTTTACTTAAAAAAATACGGTCGAGAACAAGGGATCTACATACGATTAGGCTCTAGCAACCGATTAGCAGATCCAGAGTCAATTGCAAATCTACAACGAGTGGCAAAAGGTGTTTCTTTTGATGAAATGAAATGTTCACGTGCTACATTGAAAGATCTCGATGAGCCACTCATTCATGATCAGCTATCAACTAAGTTTAAGCATATTACTCAAGAAAACTACCAATCACTTGGTATAATATTATCATCCAACAAAAAAATAACACCAACATACGGTGGTATTTTGTTATTTGGAAAAGCGCCTACTCAATGGTTACCAGATGCAATGATTAAGTGCGCATCATTCCTCGGAGAAGACAAGAAAAACATCCTTGATAAGGCTGAGATTCGGTGCAATCTCATTCAGGCAGTTGATGACATCATGCTATTTGTCAAGCGAAACATGAGAACCTCCGCAAGAATAGGTAGCATAAAACGTATCGACATCCCACAATATCCCATTCATGCGATTAGAGAAGCTATCACTAATGCGCTAGCACACACAGATTATTCTATGCGAGGAACTTCTATTCAAATCTTCATGTATACCAATCGAATAGAAATCATTAGTCCTGGTGGGCTACCTTTCGGGCAGACAATAAATGCAGCGCTGTCTGGTATTTCAAAAATGCGTAACCCTATCATCGGCAGAATTTTCAGAGAACTAGGTATTATAGAGACACTGGGCATAGGTTTAATGAGTATAATAAACGCCTATGACGACATCGCAGCCCCCTCTCCTCTCTTTGAAGAAGTAGATCATTTCTTCAAGGTCACGCTATTTTCAAACAAATCCCTACAACCACATGAGGCAACCTGGTTTTCTAGTTTAGAAAAAATGTTATTGGTCAATAAAGAAATCAGTACCAAGGATGCAGCAATATTTTGGGAGGTCTCGGATAGAACCGCACGATCACGCTTAAATAAACTTGTTGAGTTTGGTTATCTCGTGCGAGATGCTCAGTCAAAAAATGACCCGCAGACAACTTACCACTTGAAACAACTTATCTAAAACTGTATTTCGTCAGCATCCCATGCATATGAGAAGACAACAGTCCGGCTAAAACCGCATGAGCAGTTGGCGGACCACACCGTAGAAAGTAATGTCGTGAAGGACTTCCTCGATGGGGTAACGAGAATTCAGGGGTTTGAGGTAACGTTTGCCACCATCCACACAATATTCTTTGAAGGTCACATTCGCTTGCGAACCATTAGCCGCCACAACAAAGGCGCCTGATTTTGCTTCGAGATGTGGATCAACGACAATCATACATCCTTCAGGGAAACTCACGCCGGGACTGCCTTCCATCGCATCGCCTTGCACCGTTAAGGCATAGGCATTTTCACTGAGATCGGCAATATTCGCCACCACCCAATTCGGATTTTTACTTTGTTGATCGGCGGTGTGATGTCGCCATGCAGGCACATGCTGCCAACTAATCAGCGGGACCGTAGCATACACTTCACTGGTTTGCTCAACGCCGTGGATTTCGGCATGCTCGCGATCTAACCAACCATGTGGTTTTGTGAACGCCAGCTCAACCTGCGCTGCAATCTTATCGCCAATATTTTTAATCGGAGACGATCCAATCAAGTGACTGATTTGACCTTGTGATTTACCTAGCCGATTGGCCATGGCGGAGATACCGCCGACGGTGCGTGCCAGCGCACGCATGTTCTCGCGTCGAACATCCTTTACGTTCATTTTTGACTCACCCTTCCTTAGACGTCTTATTATTATACCTAAGCGTGCGAAAAAGTAAATCGAAACAAGGCATTAAAAACCTTTTTGGTAATCTTTATGACACTTAGCTTATCCCATTTTGGTTAAGTTTTCTCCACTTTGGTAATCTGCAATCACACTGATTATTGGGAGAGTTTGTGGATAAGTGCCCTTAAGGTTTGTTTAAGTTTGTTTTGTTAGACTAGCCGCATTCGATAATTCCAAAGGAAAAAAGCATGAACCTAGGCACATTTGTTGATGCAGTGCGTAAAGCAAAAAAAACATCTTCACATCCATTCATCGAGGCATTGGATGTCATCGTTAAACGCGAGGCGATTCAAGTGCTCTTACCAGCGCAACCCAAGTCTGTGCAACTACCACCAATGAACCTTACGCTGGAGGATGGCAAGACCATCACATCCCAGCCAAAAGAGATCACACTAACACTACCAATTGTCGTGTTAAGTTCATTACCGAACGACGAACGTTACGCCCTGCTCACAGAACTTTTCAAATACAATGACTTAAACCCAGACACACCTGAAGGTCAATGCCATCAAACGCTTGTAACGGCATTTAAACCTGAGTTTATTAGCCTTTGCCGCGCATTATACGATGCTGGCGCCATGCGTGAAGAGAATGTCAATTGGCTGGGAAATCAACTGGATACTGATCTTCTTAGTCCAAATTTATTCATGCAAACTCAGAGTCGTCTAGGCGCTCGCCCCGCTGCCGAACGCTACTTACAAGCCCTACGCAATTTGGTCCGTGATGGTACGCTAACAGCAGACACAGAATCCTGGATTCACCCAACGGATAACACAGCTTTTCAAGCGATGTATGACACGAACTTTAGTGCGATTGAAATACCAGCAGAACAACAACCCGTTGGGACTCGCTCTCTAGCAGAAAGAGTTGACGCGCTCGCTTCATTTGGTTTACTCACACCTCGTGTCATTAATGCTATTGTCGAAAACTCACTGACTCATGGCATCTTCCCTGACCGTGCTGCACCAACCACTGAAAATTTCCACACCCAACAAAACCAATTAGTTGTACTAGCAACCCAATTAGTAGAGCGATATGCGGGTGCCCGCTGCACAGAAAGAAATTTGCTTGACCTACTAGCAAATACGCCTGAAGCAGCAGAAAGGCGGAGCAACTTATCAGAACTAATTATCACTCAAATCACTTTCACTCAGCTTACCGTCCCAATCGTTGACTGGGATATCAAGCCCTTCTTAGACATACTACTGGCATTCAGTGATGAACACCGATTAACGCCTGCACGTTCTCTGTTTATCACCTCATTAGCAAGACATTCTTCCCAATACAAAAAGAACCAATATGTCCCCATTAATTATTCTTTATTTTTAACGGAGCTTAAAATAAAAGGCCTCTTACCTATCATCAATAAAGAAGACGTACCACCAAACACAAAGCCCGATTTTTATGGTGATACGCCACATGAGTTTGATCCAAAATACATAAATGATAGCCTACATCTTCGTATGCTATTCATGCTACTTACAAGCAAAAGACCCATCCAAGGTTTAACAGATGGCATCATGCTTGTGACTGCTGAAGGTGAAGATGGCACACCTATCACACTTGATGAAGAAACACGAAATAGCGTAGCGCGCCTCTCTGACGATAATCAGTGGGTATTATTTCTTGATGAGATCCCAGCTATCATTACACACGTTGAAAATATGGCGGATGATTTTAGCCACTATATCCTCGGAAAAATCTACAATGGTGAACTTTTTGAGGGTGGTTGTCCTGATGAGATACTCAACACAGAAAAAGCGTTTGATCACTTTTCTCAAGTCAGCGAGGATTCTGAATACCATGCAGATAGCTTGGAAGCGATGTATTGCATCGTTTCAAAAAGTGAAGAAGACGGAATATCGACACAAGTCCTAACCGATAACACTCTAGCAGATGCTACTTATCTCGCTGCACAACATAAACTAACTGTCCCTGATACTTCTCTCACTTTTTTCCAACATGCTATGACAGATACTCAACGCTTACGTAAAATGGCTACGAATAAAGACGATGAAAACGGCAATGACCTCAAAGCAGATTATGCATTGAGGGTGTTTGGCTTAAAGTAGTTGTCATTGAGACCGCTGTCATCCCGCTCGCAACAGCAAAGGGGCCGCTCCACTGCTGTCACCCCGGGCACCGACCCGGGGTCTCCTGATAGTACTGTGGTAGTAGATGGAGATCCCGGCTCAAGGCCGGGATGACAACCTCGCAACAGCAAAGGGGCCGCAGTTTCGAGCTGCCCTGCCTGATTTGTTTTTCCTGAGAAAGTAAGTAGCTTTGCGCGGTTGGTGGTGTCTGTCAAAAAGCGTCGGCGGCAGGGATGCCGGCGTCGAGCGCCATGGACGGCAGTTAGTGTGCGTCTTTTTGAGAGACACCGCCAACCGCGCACCAACCTTATTTGAGTTTGAAAAGAAAAATCGGGACGGCAGGATTTGAACCTGCGACCCCTTGCACCCCATGCAAGTGCGCTACCAAGCTGCGCCACGCCCCGATAAGAAGTCAGGGATCATAGCAGATCCCCTGAATTGTGCAAAATACTGTGCTTAGGTGCCGTATTTGCGAGGTCCTTTTGGAGCAGAAGGAGGAGAACCTGCCATTAAGCCTTTTTGTTCATCTTGCGTTGAGCCACGTCGATTCTGCATCTTCTCTACAGCTTTCCCGGTATCCGCTACACCCTTTTGAGTCTTCCTCAAAAGCTTAGCGAAAAAACCTTGGGGCACATTACGACTATCGTCACCATTTTCCATGCTATTTCTCCTACTTATTATCAAAAATGCTTATTAATCGTTCCGTAATTCTTCGGCCCTAGGCCAGATGGTACGATTGCTTGCTGTTCTTGCGCTTGTGGCGTGTGCCCCTTAGCTGCTGCTCGGCGCTGTTTTACATCCAACTCACCTAACATAGTACTTCCCAATGCCAACGGCCCACCATGCGCACAAGAGTCCAAAAAGGTAGAAAGGCTATAGCGAAGCAACGCATGTAAACGTTGAGTCTTCGTTTGAGGGGGTGTTTGTTCGTTATCAGTCATTTTTTATTATCTTCCTACATAAAGTTAGGAAAGATCGGCGGCGATGTCATCCAAACAGTGCAACGTTTCTTTCAACACCTGACGATAAGCATTCACTTCCTGGGTATCGTCAGTCTTGTCCAAAAGTTTACCACGTGCACCTGGGATTGTAAATCCTTTTTCATATAACAACGTGCGAATACGGCGAACCATTTCCACATCATCACGGGTGTAATAACGGCGTCCACGGCGCTTGCTGGGCCGTAAAGGCGGAAATTCGCTTTCCCAGTAGCGTAGTACGTGGGATTTGACCTCGCAGAGCTCGCTCACTTCACCTATCGTGAAATAGCGCTTTTCTTCAGGCAATGGGGGTAATTCTGTCGTCGGCTTAATTGACATGATCATCCTCGTCCATGGGCAAATCTCCCACTTGCTGACGCAATTTTTGTCCCGCATGGAAAGTTACTACGCGACGCGCAGCAATCGGAATTTCTTCACCGGTTTTAGGGTTACGGCCTGGACGTTCTTTTTTATCACGCAATTCAAAGTTACCAAAGCCAGAGAGTTTTACTGAACTCCCTGCGCCTAGCGCATCCGTAATCGCATCAAAGAAATAATCGACGACTTCTTTGCCTTCACGCTTATTCAAGCCCAAGGCGGCTAAGCCGTCAGCCAATTCTGCTTTGGTTAATGCCGTTGTCATCCGCGCTCCCTCAAGCCTCTCTCAGTGTCGCTTGTAATTGCTGCTGCAGTTTATCCACAAGCGCTGCCATTTTGTCCTGGATTTCTTCATCGGTAAACGTGCGTGATGCTTCTTGCAAGGTCAGACGCAAACCGATGCTCTTGGTACCAGGGGTCAAGCCTTTGCCTTGGTACACATCGAAAATATCTAATTTATTCAACCACTTACCCACGACACTGTCAACCACGTCCTGGATTGATTGCGCAGATACCGACTCATCAACAAGTATAGCCAAGTCACGCTGCACGGCAGGGAATTTGGATACGGGCTGATATTGCACATCACCACCTTTGCATAACACAAAATCGGCCAATTCAAACGCAAATACGGGCCCCTTGAGCCCCAAGGCTTGCACGCTAGCAGGATGCACCGCCCCCACCCAACCGAGGCATTCGCCATCAATCAGCACATCCGCCGCTTGGCCAGGATGCAAAAAAGTTTGCTGGCTCGGTACAAATTGTACGTTGGAAATCCCCGCAAGCAATTGCTCGAGCTGCCCTTTCATATCAAAAAAGTCCATCACACGTGGAGCCTGCCCCCATTGAGTCGGTGCCACTTCGCCCCAGACAACCGCAGCAATACGCATAGGCTGCTGTAGTTTGTCATTGTCAAAATGAAAACACACACCGCGCTCAAACAAGCGCACGGCATTTTGTTGACGCTTTTGATTACGGCGTAAAGTCTGTAATAAACCAGGCAATAAACTTAAACGCATGCTACTAAGTTCTGGTGCAATGGGATTTACGACCGGCAATGTTTTTTCATCCGGCATTAATATCTGTTGTGCGGCAGGATCAACAAAACTAAAGCTAATCACTTCCGTATAGCCGACGTCCGCAAAATGTTGACGCCATTTTGATAATTGACGTTGTGTGCACTGCACTTTTGTTTCTGTCACGGTAAAAGTTGGTGGACAAGCAGTAATTTGGTTATAACCCACGAGACGTGCGATTTCCTCGGTAATATCTTCTTCAATCGCCAAATCAAAACGCCAAGTTGGCGGTGTAATCGTCCAAGCCGTTTTACCTTGCTCAATGCTCATGCCCAAGGCTTCAAGCAAACAATGCATACGTGCATCATCAATGTTTGCGCCTAGCAACGCACGGGCACGATCAGGCTGAAAACTAATCGTATTCAGCGTAGGTAAATGTTTTTTACTCTCTGCAATGGTCACCGGACCTGGTTCGCCGCCAACAATGTCCAGCAATAATTGTGTGGCATAGGCCAGCGCACGTGGTGCCAGCGTAGGATCAACACCTCGCTCAAAGCGATGAGAACCATCGGTATGTAATCCTAAACGACGCGCACGGCCACTAATGGCATCAGGTTGAAAAAATGCACTTTCTAATAAAACGTGTTTGGTCTCAGCAGACACTGCAGAATTTAAACCACCCATCACACCTGCCGCCGCAACGGGGCCATTATCATCAGCAATCACCAACATATCAGCTTGCAATGTGACAGTTTGTTCTGCAAGCAATTGCAGTTGTTCGTCTTTTTTTGCAAAACGCACGGTAAGATCGCCATTTAGCTGATCCAGATCAAACGCATGCATGGGTTGACCCACATCAAGCATGACATAATTCAAGACATCAACAACGGGATGAATGATTTTAATGCCTGCCGCTTCTAAACGCGTCAACATCCAATCAGGCGTCGTGGCGTTAGGATTAATATTTTCTATCACACGACTCGCGTACAAAGGACAGACATCAGGATTTTTTAAAGTCGTTTTTCGCTGTGTTTTGCTGGTTTCTTTTATCAAAGGCACATCAAATGGTTTCAGTGTTTGTTTTGTTGCGGCAGCAACATCGCGGGCAACGCCCCATAGGCTTAAACAATCTGAACGATTCGGCGTAAGATCAATATCAATGATCGTTGTTTTATCTTGTTTTTCCACACTATCAACTTCTAAACCAAGCGACGTCAGTAAATCCGACAATGCCTCTGCATCAGCGTTTGTTTTCGTCCACTCGTTTAGCCAGTCAGTTGTAAATTTCATTGTTTCTCATCTCATCCTACATTTACGCTTCTGTCACACCGCATGTACAATGCCGCGCCGCATGCACCCTGTCACCCCGCGCTTGACGCGGGGTCTCCGTCTAGCACCACAGCACTTTCAGGAGATGCTGCATCAAGTGCGGCATGACAGTACCTTACACAAACTGTTGTAAGAACCGCACATCATTATCGTAAAACAATCGTAGATCATCGATGCCGTAATACAACATCGCAAAACGATCGATCCCCAAACCAAATGCACAACCCGAATATTCTTTCGGGTCAATACCGCCGGCTTTTAATACATTCGGGTGCACCATGCCGCAACCCATGACTTCTAACCAGCCTTTCTTACCAAGAATATCCACTTCTGCAGACGGTTCAGTAAAAGGAAAGAATGACGGACGCAAACGCACTTGCAAATCCGGATCGCTAAAGAATGCTTGCAAAAATCCGGTCAGTAAGCCTTTTAAGTCAGCAAAACTCACTTGCTTATCCACCCACAAAATTTCTAACTGATGAAACATCGGCGAATGCGTCGCGTCGGAATCGCAGCGATACACTCTACCCGGCACCATCACACGCATCGGCGGTTTCCGATTTTCCATTGTGTGAATTTGCACGTTAGAGGTATGCGTCCGTAACAAATCACCGCCTTCCACATAGAACGTATCATGCATGGCACGCGCCGGATGGTTGGCGGGAAAATTCAGTGCTTCAAAATTGTAGTAATCGTTTTCGACTTCTGGCCCTTCCGCGACCACAAAGCCCCATTGTTCTAAAATCGATTGCATGCGCATCCATGTCTGCGTCAGCGGATGCAGCGCACCTGGTGCTTGCGCACGACGACCTGGCAAAGTGACATCCAAAGTTTCGTTGGCCAGTTTTTCGTTGATGGCTTGTGTATTTAAGTGTTGCTTGCGCGCGTCGATGGCTGTGGTTAATTGTTGCTTTAGCGCATTCACCGCTTGGCCCATTTTAGGCCGCTCTTCGGGTGATAAATGACCCAGATTTTTTAATAAGCTGGTTAATTCGCCTTTCTTGCCCAGATAGTGCACACGCACCTGGTCAAGTGCTGGCAAGTTTTCAGCCTCAGCAATACCTTTTTCTGCAGCTTGCGCTAGTTTGTCTAAATCGGACATGAAGAAGTTGGCCTAACTCATTGAATTAACGACTAATTTACACGGTTTAATCCGAAATTGAAATGTCTGTGGATAATATTTTTTGTGCAATCTGGCAAACTGTTAATTGGCAGCTAAAAATGCACCGTGAAAACCCAGTGGGATGTGGCAAGGTAAATTTGCACGAGCGATTTCACTAAAACTTGTGGCATCCAATATCAATAAAAATGACCGTGACTGTTGGTGCTCCAACACCACTGAACAAATCACCCCATGATCTTCTTCTTTAGCATCAGGTGAAGCTACAAATACTGGCTCACCTACCGACAGATCGTCTCCTTGCCAGATAGCGGCCTCACCCGTTCTTCGATCAAGCTTCAATAGCTGATTCATACGTTGCTCTTCACTCTGCCCCACGGCATAGCACCAACGCGGATCTGAAACGCGAGTATTGGTCCGTGGAAACTCCAGGGCATGCGATGTCCAAAAATAAGAGCGACAATCTTTTGTCTTGAGGTCCAGCTCAAATCGCGTCACGGTTCCCAGTGGCACAGCTTCTTTTCTCAATCGATCCAAATATAATTGCTTCAGAAAATCAGGCTCTTCGACAATCGGTAAGTCAATCAGAAGTTTGTTTTTATCTTCGTACGCAGTCATGGGATGAAACACAAAGAATGGAGATACCTCTGTGCGACAAACCAGCTCGCCATTTCGTTTATCCACCACAATAATCTGTGAGCCTAATTTTTCTTGGGAATGAAAACAGTCCAGAAATGTTTTTCCTGAAAAAAACAATGCTGTTAACGAAAAACGCAATGGTAATTCAAACAAGATCACGTAATTATTTGTCATGCTAAATGCATGCATATAGCTGGCTTGCTTAGTGGGGATTTTGGCCACAACCTCGCGCGTACAGCTATTGATAGGCATACGATGAATGATGTAATGGCTGGTTGGACCATACTGAATATGGACGTTATAAATCATCTTTTGTTTTAAGTCATACAAGGGGTGTGCTGTGGTGACCTGCCCTGAAACGGCATCTTGAAATGCAAACTGACCTTGTGTTTCTAAGGTATCAGAATCAAAAGCGATGTAACGCGGCGTTTCTGTTAAAGCTATCGTTTGCCCATCAACTAAACCAATATTCACATTGGTATTATCCGTAAACTTAGGCACGCACTGTCGATACAATCGTTGCCACCAAGGATAGTTCGGCTTCTCAGCAAACATATCATGATTGAAACGTTGGTGTTGTTTCGCTTCCAGATAACAATCACTTTGTAGCATCTTATTGGTATACGTCACGCTTCCACCGCTTATCTGAAAACGGTGCAGCATTGCCAGCCCATCAAACCAATGCTTAATGGGCTTACCCCCTATTTCAAACTGGCCGGGACCATTACGAATCAATGTGCCACTTAGCCACACTGGCAACTGCCCTTCTATCTCTAACTTTTCGTCGGTATATTCAATCGGTTGCGTTGTAAAAGCAAGGTTGGGTTTATTCATCATGATGTATTCCCTGCCATGCCAAAAGTTCTTCTGTCGAAACACCAAGGCCAGCAATTCGGATAGGATTAATCAAACGCAAATCATCTTTTAAATCTTCGTAAAAATCCACTTGCACCGCAGATGGGATCTCTGCCTGCATGCGATCTTGAATGTATGCTTCCATGGCATCACCCGTTAATTTTTGTAGAATAATATGCCGCAAAACGTTTCTGCGTTGTGTGCGGTAGATGATGCGTATTTGATCGATCCCCATCGCTTCTACTGTCACTTCATACTGCTGACAAGTGCGCAGATAAGAATGTACAAAAAGCTCGATGAGTGGTTTTGCTTGTTGATATTCATAAATCGCAATCATTGCTGACAAATAATCTTCTTTACCAATCTCGCTAAATGATAGTGGCACCAGGTTATTTTGAACAAATGGAATATTTGCACTTAATCGTGCAGTGCGTTTATTAACATCGATAAATGCTTGCAAATACGCAATATGCAATAGCAGAAAAAAACTTTGCTCATGTGGGTTTGTAATTTTTTCAGCTTTCTCAGCTATTTTAATTAAGGTTTCAGATAAACGATTAGGATTTTCTAGTGGTACATACGTTGATTTGCTAATAAGCACCCCTTCTTGTCTTACATAGCCTGCCTCACCATTTAGAACAAGGCCTTCTGAAAGCAAATAATGTAGTGTTAAAATCGTATCACTGTGTGTATTCAGACGCGGCGCATTATCCACCAAAAAACAAATCGCTTCTTTGTGGTTTAAAAGCATGATTTTATCTTGAGCCAGTTTCCCATCAACCACAATACCTTCCAGTAGTAGCTTCTTTGTCTCCAGCATAGAATAACTATTACCTTCCAAACGCGAAGAATGGTATGACAAATCAATCAGCAGACGGTTATAAATTTTTCTTGCATATGTTCCCGCCGTTTCTTCCATGAGTGCACGCTGTCCTTTAACCGCCAACAAATCACGATCGCTAGTAGACAAGTAAAAAGTTTCGTTCGGGATATATCCATCAAGCCAATCTTGTTGGTAGGTCACAGGGTCACGTTCAGTTAAAGGCCGTTTTACCTTATCGATAATTGTTTGACTGTCTTCGCTGAAATTGAAGGGAGCCGAATTACTGCCCTCGGAAATCTTTTTATGAGCAAGATATACATACTTAGTACTACGGCCCTCACCCACACGCTCAACAAAACCTGTGGCTACCCATTCCGACAACCAACGGCGTAAAGTACGATGAGCAAAACCATCCCCCAACTTTTCTTGTAGCGCCACAAGCGAAAGGGGCTCTTTAGCTGCCTCAAGTGTCTCTAAACATTGCTCTTTTCGAGTGCGTGTGGACATAGTTTTCTGGCCATTATTTCCATCTAATCTGGCCATTCTAGTTGTTTTCTGGCCAAAAATCCACTTATCTGGCCATTTATGTAATTTTCTGGCCATTTCTGTGGTTTCCCAGCCATTTTTTCATTCTACCGGCCATCTGGCACCTTTGGAGTCAATAAAGAAAGCACAGTCTCACCAACTTGCAATTTCCGTCATTTTTGCCGTTTTTTACTTGTAATTTCCGTCACATTTGCCGTTTTTTGCTTGTAAAAAACGGCATGTATGCCATACTCGCCTCATGAAACGTTTAATTGCACAACAGTTATTAGACTGGAAGAGTCATCCTCGGCGCAAACCCTTAATTCTTGAGGGCGTACGTCAGTGTGGAAAAACACACAGTCTCGAGTCCTTTGGGCAAAGTGCCTTTGCCAATGCTCACATCTTTAATTTTGAATCTCAACAAGATGATCTACACGATATTTTCAATGCAGACTTTAACCCAAGACGCATCATTGATGAATTAAGCTTCTATCAACACAAACCGATTAATATTCACGAAGACGTATTAATTTTCGATGAACTTCAAGCATGCCCGCGTGCCATTACTAGCCTTAAATATTTTTGCGAAAAAATGCCAGAGATGGCAGTGTGTGCTGCAGGCTCACTGCTAGGGCTAAAACTCAATGATGCCTCTTTTCCCGTTGGGAAAGTTGATATGTTATCCCTACACCCACTTTCTTTCATCGAATTCTTGTGGGCGCTTGGCGACAATCAATCTGCAGAACTTATTCAAGCGTGCACCTTAGATAGCACGATTGCACCTGTTGTGCATGCGCATATTTGGGAACGACTCAAGTGGTATTTTATTACCGGTGGGTTACCTGAAGCCATTCAGGTATTTTGTGAGCATCGTGATAACTTGTATGTGGCATTTGAAAAGGTTCGAGAAAAACAGCATCAACTGATTAAGGCCTATTACGCCGACATTGCAAAACACGCCGGCAAAGAAAATGCGATGCACATCGAACGGGTCTGGAGCAGTGTGCCAAAACAATTAGCCAACATACAAAACAGCACAAGTCAGCGTTTTCAATTTACGGGCATTATCCCCGGTATCGATCGCTACCAACGTTTGGTGGGATCCATTGATTGGTTAACAGCGGCCAATCTTGTACACAAAACGTCGATTACTTCTCATGTTGAGCACCCTATTTCAGCTTTTTGCAAAGAAAACCTTTTCAAACTCTATGTATGCGACGTTGGCTTACTTGGTGCAATGACAGACTTACCGCCACAGGCTATTCTTAATTATGACTATGGCACCTACAAAGGTTATTTTGCGGAAAACTTCGTCGCACAGGAATTAAAAACCGCAGGATTACGCCAGTTAATTTGTTGGCAACAATCACGTTCAGAAATTGAATTTTTATTTGCACAGGGTGCAGATATTATTCCACTAGAGGTGAAGGCGGGTCATATTCAAAAGGCAAAGAGTTTGAAAAAATACGTCGACCTCTATCATCCTCCTCATCATGTGATATTGAGTGCACAGACACTTAATATCGATCGCGGCTCAGGACTGCATCAGTATCCACTTTATTTGGCGTCTCAGCTGCCGATTATTTACTCACAGTCATAAATAACCATAAAATCGGAATGCTAACTGCATATCTCGACACTACCCTTAAATATCTTGAATAAAGAAAAACTATATGAGTGTAAAAACACTATTTTGTCTATCCGCTATGCATCTCTTTTTTGTCAAAAATTGGCTTAGGTGATCCTCCCCCCCCCCTATAAAACAATACCCTGTGCTACAGTTCTTCGCGAGGTTAACCTGCCAAGGAGAGTGAATAATGTTTTCTATCAATGATCCACAATTTAAATGTCAGCAAGATGATACCAAGGAGCGCTTAGATTGTGCTTTAGAAGAAGAAGCGAGTAGCCGAAGAAATCGAGAGATTATTCAGGGGATCCCTTTCCTAAATGACGTACTTGATGGGATAGAGGCAATTTATATGTTTGACTATCCAAATTACAATCCTAATGAGAATAGACTAGCGCGTACCCTACTAAACGAACACATCAGTAGCATGAGAACTAATTTTGCTTCAGGTAATCATTTCTCGAGTGACCAGGCATATCGCCATATGTTATTCCGTTTCAATGAAGCCATAGAAAATCAGTACATTGATCCAAAAGACAAAATAGAGGTTGCCGGTATCTATACTGCTTTGTTACTGAGGCATACCAAAGATCAAGAAGATCGTATTGCCTCGTTAGAATCTCCACTATCATCCATTTTACCTGCAGGTGATATGACACTGACGACCCTAGGCACAGCTAAAAAAGAATACGGTGCCTTAAAGAAAACCGCTGAAAAAATCGTTAGAGATATCACGGATTCATCCGGAAAAATACAACATGCCTTGATTGAATCAAACATCCTTCAGATTATTACATCTGCTAAAGATGTTCGGCAATCTCTATTAGATATTGACACTGCATACAAGGCCGGGGCACTCAGTGATGCGACCTTAGAAACAGTGTCTAATGTATTAATCTCGCGAATAACAAGCTTGGCAACTGATGGATTTGACCGTAATAAAGTTCTGATTAAGCTAAGTGAAGAATACTTGACATTACGCAGCGATGACTCACCGGGGGCATCAAAACAGGCGCTTGAAAAATTTGTAGCATTTGAAGAAAAATTGGATGAACTAAAAACCAAAGAAGCTGATTTTTTGACTGGGATAGATAACGTAAAAGACGCATTCGAGTGGATTGGGACTTTAGCGGGTGCAGCAGGAAATAATCGTGTTGCAGAAGAAATCACAGCTTTTGCTGTCGCAAGTCATACCATTATCAAGTCCATTGGCGTCATTGCAGGCACTGTGGCATCCAGTGGACCCTTCGCGCCATTTACTGCAGCACTTACAGTCGCCTCGACGTTGGGCAAGCTATTCAGCGGTGGCGGTTTGTTTGGCGGCGGCGGTTCTTCATCGGCCAAACATTTACAAAAAGCGTTAAGTCAAGTGTCTAAGCAGGTCACAGACTTAGCGAAAGATATAGAGGAACGCTTTGATGCTGTGTTTAAAATGTTTAAACATATGACAGAATTACAACATGAAACGAGCAAATTACAAATTAGCGTGATCCAAGAAACAGCAAAACGCCAAGAAGCTTTAATTAGGGGCCTCTTTGAAACTATGCAATATAATTTTAAAGATCTTTTAGAAAAGCTTGGCCAATTTCATGCTGATGTGTTTAGACAATTTGTGGAAACGCGAGGCCAACTCAACCGAATTGAAAAAATAGCCAGCGATACAAAAAAAGAAGTAGATAGGTTGGCTGTGGTTGCACAGCTAGGATTCCAAGATTTGTATTTACAGGATTATCTTAAACTACGTTTCGACACAACTGAGATTCGCAGCCTTCAGCCTTACCCGCAATACGTGATATCACTAGCGAAGCAACTAGAGTATACGCAAGCTTATCTCTATTGGATGTTAACAGGTGCATTGCACCGCTTAGTCGCAGGCGGCATGCTACCGGGTGATACACCAGCATCCATCACACAACACGTACGTCTTGCTGATATCACTGAGCATGTCAATACCTTAGTTGAGCCCGTGGATCAGGGTCAAATTACTGCACCAGGTAAACCTACGCCCACCATTGGGCACCCAAGGCAAGTGAATCCCCATGTTTTCACAGAACGTGTTTTATCGTTCTTAAAATTTATCTTTTTATTCCCTGAGCTCAAAATTGACCCCAGCTTCAAAGCGCAATTTGAATCAATTCGTGCCTTGGGAGTAAATTTTATCGAATTCATACAAGATTTACGTGGGAATGTGGATTTGTATGATGTGTTGTTGACGCGTTATGAGAACAGTTTAAGACAGCTTAGTGATTCCATCAAGCAAAAGATGCTCGATGAAACCCCTGGCTTACGAGGCCGCATGGCAAGTGAATTTGCTGACATTGCAAAAGCACGTATGGATGCGCTGCGGTTGAATGAAAATGGTGTGTTTAAGCAATTACAAGAAGTGATCTCTAACAATCAAAATGTACTGGATAATGTGGTAAAACAAAATGTGTCTGATCCCCAAACGCTAAAGAATGCAACGCTTGCCTATCGACTCACACACGAGGCATACGATTCCTACGCCTACGATTTATCTGCTAATGCAGATAGCTTAACGCAGATCAAACGCCAAGATGCGATCACAAGTGTTGCAGAAGCCCTACATATGGTTCGATTCAGTGCCGATATCTTTTGGTCAGGACCAGATAGCAGACCTGACTTGAAACGACCACAACCCTGGCGTTCTTTGTGGTTCCGATGGGCTTGGGGCTTAAAAGGTTGTATGGACTTTTTTCATAAAGAGCACGCCGTACCAGACCAAGAAGCAACAATGCATGTATTGAAAGCGGAAAATCAAGAAATAGGTAGAAGCACTTCTAAAGTGTATCGTTTGATCAACGAGTTACAGAGCACAAGATATGTTTGCACGGGATGTTATCATACTTTTGGCGCCGCTTGCCATGGTGGAGCTTACCTGCCTGCCGGCACAGAACCTAGCACAAACAAAATCACCGCACAAAGCTTAACCGCATTAAGACTTGGTATCGATCTCCTGATTAATGGCTACGGTTACTGGCTGTATCAAACACCAACGGTCAGTCGCGTAATGGAACTAACCTGGCAGTTATTGGTTGATGATATCACACGCCTGGAAACTGTTTTCAGCGATCATATCGATACTGTTCGGGAAAATCGCACTGCATTAAATACAGAGTGGGCACATTTTAGTACTGAACTTCAAACCAGTGCTCGCTTCCATACCTTCACGGATACACCTGCCAATCACAACTGGGCATCGCTAAAAAATGCAACCTGGCACGAGTCCGTCCGTGACAGTTTGTTAACGGATATCCAACATGTTCGTCCAATTGCGACGATTTTAGAAAATCTCACACAAAGTCGACAGTTGTTGGTGCTATACCTTGCGTTAGCGAAAGGTGAAGATTTCTATCGTGATAAAACCTTGCAGGATGCACTGTCTCAATTGCCAAGTGGACAAGATATTGTTGCAAAAATACAAAGCTCAAATGGTACCGAACCTATCTTAACCTGGCTTGATAAAGAGCCTTGGGCAGCATTCAATGCGACACGTGATCATGTGTTAACACAGGCCATGCAAGCACACCGCTTAGGACGCAACCAAACAGCAACGGGTTATCCTAACCTTGAATATGCGTTACGTATGACGGAGATCATGATCAATACCGTGATACCCATAGCAAATGATGCTGTGCCGCTTGATTCATTCTATAAAGTAGAGAGTACAAGCTCTGCGTTGCCAGCAGCAACATCTAAGGTGCCAACAACCTCTGCACTGCCAGTAGCAACATCTAAGGTGCCAACGACCTCTGCACTGCCAGCAGCAACATCTTCTGCACCGAAGCCACCGCCTAATAACGGACAATTCAATCAAGAAAATACTTCCCAGGGAGAAAGCGGCACAGGTATTGCAGGGATAGTGCTTGGTTGCGTAAGCTTATTGCTGATTGTTGCCGGAATTAGCAGCTATTTTTGGCATAGACGCAAAAAAGGCATTGCTTCTAGGAACATAAGCCCTCGGACATTCAGTGCAGCAACTGAGGCTGCGGCTGAGGCTGTAGCTGCCGGTGTCTACCTAGATGAGGCATGGGAAACAAGGGCAGAAACCATTGACAGAAAAGAAAATATTACTGAACGGCGATACAATCACATCGAAGCTGAATCAGAACGCGTAGAATCAAATACTACATCACAGCCAGCAACCACGCCATTAGATGCTCAAGGCTTTTATACTCAGCTTGATGGTAGGTTAATGTTGGCAGCCGTATGCTACGAAGGATTCTGTGCTATTCAGCACTGGTGGAATAAACCTGTTGATTCTGTAGAAATCATCAGCGATCAAGCACTTGTTAAAAAACTTGATGAATTAAACCATCTGCTAGACATGGTACACTTGAATAAGTTACCTAAAGAAGAACGTGATGCTTTTAGTTTTAATCAACAACATTATCGCGATTTAATCGATGACTATCGTGCTAAATCTCACGTAACCGATACTGAGTTAACAACGCTCCGCAAAAACATAAAATATTTTTATCAAGAATATCGCAAAGTTATTAATACAGAGGGATTCCACTACACTGAGGGACAGAAAACAACGTTCTTCAATGCTTCAGGAAGTACACAAACTCGTGAACAAACAGTCTATGAAGCAGCTGGAGCTCATTATCAAGCAGTACAGGGACAATTATATAGTCCCGCGTTAATTCAGTAAGCTACTCGTCAGATGTAAAAAACCCCGGACAAACCGGGGTTTTTTGGTGATACTACACCAATACCCGCTCTATTTGGCCTTTCAGCTGCCCATTCCTTCCTCATAGCCATAAACCATTATTGAAAACTCTTCAGCAAGCATTAGAGTGCATAGTATTTATCTACAAGGAATGTTGTATGCCCTACCCTCAAAGAAACCCTGAATTAACACCCGCTCAGCAAGCGTTTCAAGAAATTGAATCCTTTGTCCTTGATACCACACCACATAACGTAAAAGGAACACCAGCAGAATTTAAAAAGATCCCCGCCATTCCAGCACGCAGCAAAAATATAGCAGCACACTACGGGCAATTTATCCCTTATCTGTTTGAAGAACTACGCGCCCAATTGGATGTGGCAAAAGAACAAGATGCTTTTTCCCTTTACTGTGCATCCTTGCCTCATTATGACGAAGAAAGAGATGACATCACATTTATTTTAAAAGGTCTGCTGCCCGATAAATTGAGGGGTAATGCAGGTAAAGCCGCGGTACGTTTGCGTTGTCGCTTGGATGGTAACGATCTACAGATGATCGGCATCATGCAAGAATTGGAAGTAGATGAAGACGATTATGATCATCGTGAAACAAATAGCGCTGTGCGTTTAACATTGAAAAACATGGAATATGTAGAAGAAGCACGGGATCAGAAAGATGCTAGCCAATCTGACAGTGAAGAAAGCGATTTCTCTTATGATTTTAATGATTTTCTTGATTCGGTGAAGAAAGGATTACAGTTTAAAGCCTATTTTCTCTGTGCTTTAGCACCTGTGATAAAATCATTAGAAGTTTGTTTCTCACAACCCAACATTGCATTTCCAGAAATGCTCATCAACTTCCACCGCCCAAAAGATTATCAAGCGCCTGTGCCAACAGAATTTCACGCTGCTCTTTCTAAATTAAACCACCCTCAGCAAGTTGCAGCACAATCTTTTTTGAATGCACAAGGCATATCTATTATTGAAGGACCTCCTGGCACAGGAAAAACAACCACGGTTATCGCCATTCTCGATGCGCTGTATCAAAAAAATGAAAGAACCTTAATGACGGCGCCATCTAACACAGCCGTGCAACTTGTTGCCGCTAGATTTAATGAAAAATTTCCTGGCCGCAATATTGTATTGGTTGGCGTAGCATACAAAATACCTAAGCATTTGCAATCTATTTTTATAGATAAATTGGCCACCACACTCGCCACAGAAAAAGGGGATGATTTCTATCTATTAGATTATCGCGCACAAAATGAATATCGTTTGGAAATACTAGAGAACGCAACATTAATCCTTTGCACGAATACAGTCGCTGGCCGCGCACTGATGAAACGGATGAATCCAGTCACAACCCTCATTACCGATGAAGCTGGCAGCTGTGACGAACCGACTGCAATGATTCCTCTAGCCCATCGTCCTCGTCGTTTTTTGATGGCAGGTGACACTAAGCAATTGCCACCACTCATTAAGTCTCGCGCAGCAGCACATAAAGAATTTGCATCCATGATGTGGCGTCTTGCCCATCGATGTCAGTTCACTTCTTACATGCTAAGCATTCAGTACCGCATGACGCCAGATATTCGTCAATTTCCATCAAAAACTTTTTATGAAGAGAAGCTCAGCGATGGAACTAATATTGCGACACGCACAAATCCCATTTGTGAGGAAATGCGCAACCATCTTGGTTACGCATTCTATAATGTATTCATGGGCAAAGAAGAGCAAGATGCCAGTGGTAGCTATCTCAACCGATCAGAAGCCTTTACTATTCGCATGCTCGCAGACACCCTGCTAAAAAAACAACGCGCTGCTGGAAAACCCTTTCCAGAAGTAGGCATTATCACCTTCTATGCTGCGCAAAAGGCATTACTTAAACGACGTTTTTCAGACTTTCCAGAACAAAACAAAATCACCATCGATACCGTAGACGGATTTCAAGGTAAAGAACGACCTATCATTATACTTTCTTTCGTACGCTCTAATCTCGTTCATAACATTGGATTTCTAACGGATGACAGACGCATTAATGTTGCCATCACCCGGGCACAATTTGGTTTGGTAATGGTTGGCAATCTTCGTACACTCACCCAAGCGGCAAAAGCTAAAACCATTCGTGCATTAGCAAAAGACGCCGAAAAACGTGCATCCATGTTCCGCGTGACCAAAGGGAATATTGTCGAGCAGTCAGCACGAACATCTAAAAAAGTTAAACCCGATGATCCGACGTATAAAACCAAGTGGTGCAGCATGTTCAGAGAAAAAGGAGAGTGCGATGCAGGTGAGCGTTGTCACCGCGCGCACAGCAAAGAAGAGAAGCGTCCACCTGTGCATGTCTTGCAGTTAGCGAGGTAGAGTAGATAGAGGCCAGGGGATGATAGGGAGCGCCGTCATTCCGGCCTTGAGCCGGAATCTCCTGATGGCACTATGGTGCTAGATGGGGATCCCGCATCAAGTGCGGGATGACAGTGGTGCACTCCGGGATGAGATGCTACAACAGCGTAGATGGAGCTCCCGCATCAAGCGCGGGATGACAGGAAAGACTGTCATTCCGGCCTTGAGCCGGAATCTCCTGAAAGTACTACAGTGCTAGCAGGAGATCCCGCGTCAAGCGCGGGATGACAGTTCTCCCTCGCGGGAAAACAAACCTACGCAGCGTTTGCTGGTGCTTTCGCTTGCTCAACAAGTTGTGCGAATGCTTTCTCGTCGTGAATCGCTAAATCAGCGAGTACTTTACGATCGACTTCAATGCCAGCTTGCTTTAAGCCGTTCATGAAACGACTGTAAGACATGCCATGAATTCTGGCAGCCGCATTAATACGGATAATCCACAATGCACGGAAATCACGTTTCTTTGCGCGACGATCGCGATACGCATATTGCGCCGCTTTCGTTACCGCTTGTTTGGCAACACGGAATACTCTGCTCCGCGCACCTCTGTACCCTTTAGCAGCCTTTAAGATCTTCTTATGGCGCGCCCGGGCGGTCACTCCACGTTTAACTCTGGCCATGACTCTTCCTCATATTAGTTTAACTTACACAAAAAACGAATTAAATCCGCTTTTTACCTTTTTCTACTTCTCACACAACTGACGGGCAACACTATTCGTATCGCACGCTTTCAGCAGACTATTTCCACGCACGTGACGTTTTTTCTTCGTCGAATGCTTCGTCAAAATATGACCGCGGTTAGCACGACGAAACTTTAGACCGCCTTTCGTACGGATAAAACGTTTTTTCGCACTAGATTTCGTTTTCAATTTTGGCATAACGCCATCTCCTATTTCTTGGTTCTCGCAGGCGCTATCACCATAATGATTTGTCGCCCTTCTAATTTCGGCTCTTGCTCTACAATACCGGCATCACCAACTTCTTGTTGAAACCGCTGTAGCAAACGTAAACCAATCTCTTGGTGACTCATCTCACGTCCACGAAAACGTAAGCTCACCTTAATCTTATCGCCATTGTCCAGAAAACGTAGACCATTACGTAACTTCACCATTAAATCGGCTTCTTCAGTCACAGGTCGCAATTTAATTTCTTTCACTTGCACGCGTTTCTGCTTCTTTCTCGCAGCAGCGCGTTTTTTCTTTTCTTCATAGATGAAGTGGCTAAAATCCATTAATCGGCAAACCGGTGGTTTGGCCATGGGTGCAACTTCAACTAAATCTAATCCAGCCTCTTCCGCGGCTTTCAATGCCTCGGTGATTGATACAATTTTCGCTTCTTCGTCATTCGATAGTGCTAATCGCACTTCTTTCGCGGTGATCTTGTCGTTAATCCGCGTCTCTTTTTTGTTCAGGCTACTTTCCCCTTCCCTTTATTTAACTTAAGCATTGTCGGCCAATAAACCCTGCCATTGCTGAATGAGATCAGACAAAGGCAAAGCCCCCAAGTCTTCTCCGGCTTGGGTTCTTACCGATACCATACCTTCTGCTGCTTCGCGCTCCCCCACAACAAGTAGATAAGGAACACGTGCAATAGTATGTTCGCGAATTTTATAGCCAACCTTCTCATTTCTCAAGTCCGAAAGCACATGAAAGCCTTGATTTCGCAGCTTTTTTTCAATTTCGGTAGCATATTCGGCGGTTTTGTCACTAATTGGCATCACAACACCCTGAACAGGCGCCAGCCAGAAAGGTAAATTGCCCGCATAATGCTCAATCAAAATCCCAATAAATCGCTCCAAAGACCCAAAAATTGCCCGGTGCAACATGATCGGCACTTGCTTGGTCCCATCTTCCGCCACATATTGAGCCCCCAAACGCTCCGGCATACAGTAATCTAACTGCAGCGTTCCGCACTGCCATAAGCGACCAATACAATCCTTCAGTGAGAATTCAATCTTGGGTCCATAAAATGCCCCCTCGCCCGGCAACTCACTCCACTGTAAATCACAATTATCCAGTGCTTGACCCAAGGCTTGCTCCGCCTTATCCCACAAGTCATCAGAACCCACGCGCTTTTCTGGGCGAGTCGATAACTTAAAGACAACATCCGTAAAGCCAAAGTCTTGGTACACTTTCAATAGTAAGCGAATGAAACTTTCTGCTTCTGCACGCACTTGTGTTTCATCCGTACAAAAAATATGGGCGTCATCTTGTGTTAATCCACGCACGCGCATAATGCCATGCAACGCACCCGATAACTCATTACGGTGACAACAACCAAACTCCGCTAAACGTAACGGCAATTCACGATAACTTCTTAAGCCTTGGTTAAACACCTGCAAATGCAACGGGCAACTCATCGGCTTAATTGCATACTGATGCTTGTCCGCTTCAAAGGAAAACATATCTTCGCCAAACATTTCCCAATGCCCGGACTTCTCCCATAGACTGCGATCAGCAAAGGTCGGGGTTTTAATTTCTTTGTAACCATGCTCACGCCATATGCGACGCATGTATTGTTCAATGGTGTTATAAATGCGCCAGCCTTTTTCATGCCAGAAAATAACGCCCTGCGCTTCTTCTTGCATATGATACAAATCCATCACCTTCGCAAGACGACGGTGATCACGTTTTTCTGCTTCTTCAAGGCGTTCTATATGTTCTTTTAGCTGTTCTTTCTTCGCAAACGCCACACCATAAATACGCTGCAACATTTCATTGTTTGAATCGCCACGCCAATAAGCACCCGCTAATTTTGTTAACTTGAATGCTTTCAGCTTACTCGTGTTTGGCACATGCGGACCACGACACAAATCAGTGAAGTCACCTTGGGTATACAATGTCAGTATGTCATCCGCGGGAATATCACGAATAATTTCTACTTTGTAATCTTCGCCCATACCTTCAAACACTTTAATCGCATCATCGCGTGACATGGCTTGGTGCGTCACAGGGATCGCTTGCTTCGCCAATTCTTTCATGCGCTTTTCAATGGCCTCTAGATCTTCCGGCGTGAAACTACGTTCAAAAGAAATATCGTAGTAAAAACCGTATGCAATCACCGGGCCAATCGTAATTTGCACGCTAGGAAATAATTGTTTTACTGCCTGCGCAAGTAAATGCGCGCAAGAGTGGCGAATGATTTCTGTGCCTTCTTCGTTGGCATCCGTGATCAGTGAGATGGAAGCATCACTGTCAATCATCGTATCAGCATCCACCAGCTGGCCATCAATCTTTCCAGCCAAGGTCGCTTTTGCCAAACCCGATCCAATGCTCGCCGCCACATCAAGGACAGAAACAGGGGCATCGAAAGCTTTGGTGGCACCATCAGGCAAGGTAATGACAGGCATGTTCACTCCAAAATGAATAGTTGGATAAAAAGAAGCGGAATTTTACACGAGATCAGAGGGTTAGCGCAATGACAGCCATCAATAAAAAACCCAAATTCACGAAGATAAAATGCTTGAGGTTGCAACATTTTTCAACCAACACGGATTGTTTGAGGCCATGCAGAGAGCCAAAGTACAAAAACGTCCCCGCAGCCAAGGCCGTAAAAATAGGCGCAAGCAATGGCATATGCATTAAGGTGTATGTAATTGTTTGACCAAACAAAACACCCATGGGCGTCATGATTGCAAACAATAGAAACAACCACACGCCCGTTTTTGTCGATAAGTCACTTTTGTTAATCTGCACCGCCAATGAAAAACTTGCCGCCCATTTATGCGCAAGGATCGCAAGCAACATCACAAAAGCAATCGATACATGTTCCGTTAAGCCTAGTGCTGCACCCGCCAGAAAACTATGCAGCGACAACATCAACACGGCAATCACAGCAAAACGTTTACTAGACTCACCTTGATGATGCTGAATTTCTCGTTCAATGTGCTCGAGCAACAGCAAGACAAGAAATACCACACCCGCTAAGAAGAAAGCCAGCGGGAAATGAAAACCCTGCTGATAAAAATCACGCGCAGCATCGGCTAACATATGCATTAAACCTGCGCCGAGAAAAACGCCGACGGCAAGCGATTCGCCAATCGGAAAATCAAAATCATGGGCATTATGGATTTTCTTTAGAAAAGGATAAGCTCCGGCCAGCAGCGCTACACCGAAGGTGGTGAATATGGCAATGATGATGAGTAGTGACATAAAAACCTCGTGTCAGCGAATTTCTATCGCTTGGTTAGGGATGAGTGCCTTAAAAAACAAATCCACAGGGTAACACATCACATCCCCTTTCCTCAGTATCTCTTTTCCTCGGTATAATAGCACGCACTGCGCCTCAGGATAATCTTTTTTAAATTCATTGAGTCCTTTCAGGTCTTGCTGGTTCACGTTCGTTGTATGTTTCACTTCAATCGCACAAAAACCCAACTCTCCATACATCACAAAATCAACTTCTAAACCCGATTTCGTCCGCCAATAGAATAATTTTCCTTCCGCCTCTGAATAGTCTATCCAAGCACGCAAATGCTGGGCAACCAAGGTCTCTAACGCAATGCCACCCAACTCTTCCTGAAAATCCAACGGACCTTTCGGGCGAATCGCACGATAAACACCCGCATCAAAATAATAAAATTTTGGTTTTACCACCAAGATACGTTTTGCGCGTTTAGAAAAAACCGGCACTTTAAACGCAAGTAACAAATCTTCTAAAATCGATACATAATTCTCAACCGACTTACCACTCACACCACACTCTCGTGCGATGTTAGAATAGTTCAACACATTACCCTGAGAAAAACTAATAATTTCTAGAAACTGCGCAAACTCATCAACATTACGCACCAAGCCTTCCATTTGAACTTCTTCTTTCATGTATAATGCGAGGTATGCTTTTAAATCTGCATTGGCTGTTTCAGACTGATATATCAGTGGCAGCATACCAAAATGCAAGGCTTTATCTAAAGAAAAATTCTCATCCAATTCACACGCCATAAAAGGATGCATATGCGTGAGTAATGCACGTCCACCCAATAAATCGACACCATCGCGTTTCAATTTACGTGCGCTGGAACCCGTTAAAATAAATTGGCGACTTTTGTCTTCTTCAATCAGTGCATGCACCAAACTTAATAGGCTAGGTACTTTTTGAATTTCATCGATGAGAAAAACATGTGGGCCCGTCTTAGCCTCAACGGCTTCACGCAAACGCCCAGGATGCGATTTGTAGCTGCGATACACCTCTGGCTCTAATAAGTCGATGACAGTAGCATCCGCATGCAGATGCTTAACCCAGGTAGATTTACCCGTGCCCCGAGGTCCAAACAGGAAATAACTCTTGCCAGGAGGATGGAAAACTCGAACTACTGATTCCATTTTGCCTTCCTTTTTTGAATTAGCACTTCGAAAAAGGATAGTTTATTTGGGCGAAAATAGCAAGAAAACCAAAAAAGACACTAAAATGGTCATCTCGGGCTTTTGCCATCCATAGCACTGTCATCAAAGATGGGGCAGACTAGCTCGGTTTAAAGCTTGGGATAGAAAGATAACGCTCTGCCACGTCATACATTCTCTTTGCATCCTGAAAGTTTGCATCTACCGGGGGAAACCACTCCGCCGTTTTATCAGTAAATTTATCTGCACGGAGTTTCTCTGCTTTCTCTAGTTGATGCGCCGCTTCGGCAAGCACATCCGCCGCGTCATCATGATCACCCACTTCTATATGCTTCCGCAGCAAATCAAGTGACTCAAGCGATCCATTCACCTCAAATTCAAACAACCTATCGCTACCAGGCGTATGAATGCTATCAATTTGTCTGAGCTCAAACTCACGAGCAACGCTTAGTCCCCAACGAGCATCTTCGGATATTGCTCGCCATGTTTTAGGCGGCTTTTCTAATGCTTTCGAATTTACTTTGGGCACGGTGTGGGTAGTGCGTTGTGGTGCGGTTGATCGAATCATTGCAGTCAGTAGTCGTAAGGTGGAAGTTGGCATCATATTTCCTTGATTATTTTTACAGAGAAAATTGGTAGGCACGAGTGGTTTCGAACCACCGACCCCCACCATGTCAAGGTGGTGCTCTACCCCTGAGCTACGTGCCTACGAAGCGCTAGAGATTACCATTCTGGGCGCACACCTTCAAGCGCCAAGGCTATCATTAGGTTACAGCCTAATGATTTTAGTATTTTTATTGGGTTGCAGCCTAATGAAGTTTGGTCTATTATTAGGTTATAACCTAATGGATCTATTCATATGCTCTCAAAGATACTAGAAACACAAAAAATAATACTAGAAGATTTCCAGGCAACCCCTTTCTTTGCTAGAGACTGCTTTGCGGATTTCCACCTGGATAATCAAATCACGGGCTTAATGGGTAGCCGCGGGATAGGGAAAACAACTTTTCTGTTGCATGCTGCAATTCAAGCGGACGCCCTATCAGGCAATGCTGTCTATCTATCTGCCGACAGCTTCCACTTATCGACAGGTGGATTATTAGCGCTTGCCGATCAACTCTACAAAGAAACCGATTGTCGCATGTTATGTATCGACGAAATTCACAAATATCCAAACTGGCAACAAGAATTAAAAAATATTGCGGACACCTACCGGCAATTTAAAATTTTATTTACCAGCAGCTCAATGATCGATATCGTCAGTAGCGCCTACGATTTATCACGTCGTGTCACGTTACACCACTTGTATGGCTTATCTTTTCGTGAATATTTAGCTTTTTATCATGACATTCACTGTCCTCGCATCACATTAGATGAGTTATTGACGTCGCATATTTCTATTGCCAATGCATTGAAGGTGCCCCAGCTATTAAAACACTTCCATCATTATTTTTCTTTCGGTTACTACCCATTTTTTAAAATATTTACACACAATTTTGGAAAAACACAAGCAATTGAAAATGCAACACAGAAGACAATTTACGAAGATATCGCGACCTTACATAACTTACGCACACCAACATTATTGGTGATAGAAAAGTTATTTCAATACATCACGCACTCTTTACCTGGTGAAATGAGCGTATCCAAACTCGCAAGTCACCTCGGAAAAGATTTTGATAGCGTGAGCACTTATTTGGATTATCTAGAAAAATCCGGCTTAATTCATTGCTTGTACCCCATGCAATCGGGCAAAGCACGGCTACGCAACCCACTCAAAATGTACCCAGAAAATAGTAATTTAATTTATACCAGTATACGAGCAGAAAAAGATGATGCTGTTATTGGTAAGGTGCGAGAAACGTTTGCGATCAATCAACTTCACAATGCGGGGCATGCAGTTTTCTACAGTAAAGTGGGTGACATACAAATAAAAGAAGCAATTTTTGAGATTGGTGGGCGTAATAAAACCGACAAACAGATTAAAGGTGTTTATAATGCTTATGTGCTCGCGGACGGCATTCTGAGCGGTAATAAAAATATTATTCCGTTGTTTTTGTTGGGGTTGCTGGGGTAGCAGTTTGGCTTAAATAACACTAGGCGTGATGTTCCCATCACCATCAACCGATGCATTACCATCAGCAAACGTGAGTGTGATATCACCGCTATTAACATAGTAATTGACAACCGTCACCGTATCCTCGCCTTGCGTAATAATCAGGTTGTCGCCAAGGCCACCATCGCTCCTTCCTCCAGTCACATCGGCCACATTAATGCCAGAGAATCGTAGGGTATCCTCGCCAAATTCGCCTGCATCTGTGACAATATCCGTACCGAAGTCTGCGCTAAAGATAAAGGTATCATCCCCATCACCACCCTTCATAAAGTCTTTGCCTGAACCAGATCTCAGTTGATCGTTGCCAGCACCGCCGTCTAATGTATAGCCTACTGTTGAGACACCCGCAATTAGCGTATCATCCCCTGCACCACCACTAAAAATCGTAGATGCCGCTTGCGTCGCACTACCTGCACCGATTAATACATCATTGCCATCACCCGCCATCACTGTAAAGATCAAGGTTCCGTTTAAATACTGAGGAAAAGTCGTTAACCATTCACTCAAATCAAAACTATCCACATTATCCAGACTATTGTTTAGAAACATTGTTTGCATATTTTTATTGGTCATTGATGCAATCTCCGAACTTGAGAATCCCGATGCATCGATACTAAAACTAGTACCAGCCTCTATAAAACCAGCATCAAACCATTCGATACTAGTAAGATCAAATACCCCTAACAATCCTCCCGTCGCATTATTAGTCATTGTAAATTGATAATCAGTTCCATCCGTCAAAAAGTGTTGTGTGAAAGAAAAATTATACACGTCACTAACCGACAAAGAATCGCTACCATCACCACCGGCCATAATAAAATGTGTGCCAGCGTCTTCGATCAATAAATCAGAAGCAACCGTCATGATGTTATCCGCGCTAGTACCTGTCACGGTATATGTATTACCAACTGCCAGATCATCATTAGCATCATCTTTTGTCGCAGTGCTTAAGGTGAGATTATCCGTTGTCATCGTGACAATACCATCCGGCGTACCTTGTGGAACACGTTCATAAGCACTAACACCAGCATCTGCTAGAATCTGAGTCACCAGTGACTGCGGCATATCTACGTAATATAAGGTACCCTCATCATCCCCATCGCTGTAGACCACACGCGTCACACCATTACCTAAATCATCTGCTGAATGAATCGTCGCATTCTTTGAGATGAATCCAGCATAGACTTGCAAGTCCGACAGAAAAGAGGCATCTAGGTTCTGCAATAATGTCCCCGCCTCATCCAAATTGTTAAGCACATGCGTATCACCCACCACAAAACCTTCGCCAGCATCCAACCCCTCTTTTCCGTTAAAGGGTAAATACTCGCCCGTTTCTTCATTAAGGAAATAAATCATTTTAGTCGATGGGTTATAGAAAAAATCAAGGTTCCCATCATTTTCAATCGCCAGTTTCACCGCCTCAGCTAATACATCTTTCCCGATGGTAGATGGCGGCATACCCAGCTTCGTTAAGACCGCCAACAATTTTGCCTCAACAGCATCCGGCGTTAAATTATCAGAATCTAAACCTAGATCTGTCGAAATCTTATAAAGTGCTTTGTCTGCATTTGCTTTTAATGAAGAGATCATGTCCGGTGCATCGTTCTGTACGTTCCCCCAAATATCATTGAGATTACTTGCAGTGCCAAACTGTGACTGATAAATATCTTGGTAGTATGTACCACTAGATATATGATACTGCGAAGCATCCAACGTACCATTAGCTATCACGTGTTGAAAATCGATGAGAGGCACTGTTGTGCCATCGGAAGAGATGATCAACAAGGTTTGCGTAATAGGGTCATAAGAAAACTGAGGATTAGCAGTGCCACCTGGGGCCATCATTGTCTGCATCGCACTCAACCCCTCTGGTGTTACGAGGTTTTTTATCACGAAAGCAATTTGTTTTTGTTGAATCGTTAAGGGTTCATTCTCGTCGAGGCCAACGAAATCAGACCCGAATAAATTAATCAAACCACGCATAGCAGGCGTATCCAAACCGGGAGAATCCAGTGCCAGCTTTACCCCTGGTGCATCAGCCATGAAGAGAGTACGTTCCATGAGATAAATATACCCTGTAAATGCCCCCACGCCTTCTTTAATTGAAAAAAGGTGAGTAAAATCAATCTCACCTGCGTTAGGCCCAACAGACAGCTTGTCTAAAAACGTTTCGAGACCCTCTGCAAATTTTGCGGTCGTTGACTGGAACGTTTCACTATCATTTGATTCAAAATATAGTTTTCCCGTTTTACCATCAACCAAGACATTGGACCCAAATGTTTTTCCTAAATCCTGCATCGTAATCAATTTTATCAAATGACCATCGGCTGATTCCACATAAAATGTTTTGCTCACTTTGTCGTATTTTAAAAGGCCCTCTGTTGGACCTGAATTAAAAGGTTCAAATAAGTCCCCTACCCTAATAAATTTTTGATAGACTTCATTTTCCAGTAGGCTTCCTGTCACATTTCCTTGTGATACATTATAATAGCCATGCTCATCAAGAGAGAAGTTCTGCTTCGAAAATAGTAGTTCAAAATCTTTAAATGCTTTGCCTCGCGCGTCAACTGATAACAGATTCGTTTCTGAAGTCAATCCATCTCTTGCTTCGATCGCCGTTTTTAAGTGACTTTCTGCATCTGCTAAGGCCTTCTTATTTTCAGTCAGTCGATCCAGTAGATCAGTTATTGAGAAGAAACCATGTTCTGGCCTTGACTCTCCTGAAAGAATAAATTTTAGCCGACTCAAAGCCGGTAGTTCGCTATCAATCTGAGTCTGTAATCCCGCTAAATAAACGTTATTAACTGAGGAAGTTGCATTCAAGTCCTCTAACTCAGCATATTTCGCTTTAATATTATTAACCAGCGCAAGCTCATGCTTCCTTAACGTGGCATTTTCTTTCGCCAAGATTTCATTTGTGTATGCCAGTTCGTCCATTTTAGAGAGAAGTTTTGCTTGTTTACTATTGGCTGAAGCAAAGAGTTCTTCGATCTCTGTTTTATTATAGTTCTTAACATTATATGGGCCAAGCTCTCTCGCTGCCTCGAAAGAAAGCTCACCTTCTTTAGATTTCAGCTCCAAAATTTCTAGCTCCAAGGCATCACGCTTTGCTTCTAGTGTTGCTTGTTTTTCTTTTGAAGTCTTATATTTCTCGTCTAAGCTTGCCATATCTGGTTCTGAAGACCGGATATTAGCTAACTCATTTTCTAAAGCCGTAATTTTAACTGTTAATTTATCAACCTTACCCTCGTCGTCCGTAGGTGAAGCTAAGTTCTTCTCTGTTGTAAGTTGCGTTAAATGTTCTTCAGCACCCTTATATATATTGCTCAGCGACGCCTTCATCCATGCGGCAAGCGTCATAAAATCTGCTGCATCACCATCTTCATTTTTATTCCCTACATTATTCACCCCACCCTGAATCTTAACCAATAATACTTCTAAATCCTCAGCCAATGCCGGATTCATTTCTGTAACTATTGCGAAGGCCTGCTCGAATGCACCAGGTAATGCAGACACATCAAGGGACTGTTGTTCAGAAGCTTCTCGCATCTGAAGAACCGCATCCTCCACATTCTTCATCGCCTCAACCATTTCTTCATCATTGGTGACTTCATGAATGCGATTTTCGATCGCGGTTAGTACGACACCACCATTTTCTGCTTCTTCCACATATTCAATAGGCTTACTGCCAGCGCTCGATGCTTCGCTAGATTCTTCCTCTTTTTCTACTGTATTCTGTCTTCCATTATTTTCATTGCTGCTAGCACCCGTATCATTATCCTTTTGTGAAATAAAAACTTCGTTGTTATCATTCAGTCGCAGTTGCACCGGATTAGATGATGCGCCCATCACTTCCACCACCACCTCACGTGCGCTGCCCGTGTCTAAATTTTTTGAATGTGTTTCGAAGGTTAAACTTTCTAGTACGCGCTCATAAGCTTCAACTGGGGCATCCCCTTTGAGATGCAATTTTCCGCCGGAATAACTCACGTTAAGACCGTACGCTTTGGATACGTGCAAGATATCACCCAGATCACCATGGCGAACTTCGACCGTTGCAGATGAAAGCTGTTTGGCTGAGGTATCAATATTAATGTCGCTAAATACCTTCAGCGGCATACGATACGCTTCACTCAATGAATTGGCTGAGGCACGTGCATCAACAGTCGTTTGGCTTAAATCAATCACAATGGATATCCTTCTTATTGCATATACCTATAAGTATAGCCCCCAAAGGGGAAAATGCATGACCAAAAAGGTATCAACATTGCCTTTTCTTTTGCCCTCATCCGTATTTTTCTATAAGCTTCGCGGATGTCTGCTCAGCCACGCCAATCAACCCATTTCGCCCATCAACTCTATGGTCCGGCCATGGCCTTGTGTGTGGCAGATACTGCAAGACAACACGACAGCATCAGCCTAGTTATCCTGCCAAACACACAACAAGCAGAACAGTTTAGCGCTGAATTGCGGGCAGTGTCTGATCTCCCCGTTTGGCTCATGCCGGATTGGGAAATTCTGCCTTATGATCGTTTTTCCCCCCATCAAGATATTATCTCTGAACGCCTGCAATTATTGATGCAACTGCAACAAACAAAAACGGGTATTTGCGTAGTGGCTATTAATACGCTCATGCACCGTTTAGCACCACCCGCATTTTTACAACAGCATGCGCTGTGCTTAAAAGCGGGAGACACGCGTAACTTACAAGCTTGGGCAGAACAACTGACTCATGCCGGCTATCGTGCAAGCACCCAAGTGATCGATCATGGTGAGTTTGCAGTACGTGGTGCCATCCTTGATGTATTCCCGATGGGTTGCGAACAGCCCTTTCGTATCGATTGGTTTGATGATGAAATCGATAGCATCCGGCACTTTGATCCGGAGACACAACGTTCAACCGATAAGGTCGATGAAATTCGCCTACTACCTGCCCATGAATTTCCATTTAACGACGATAGCATCGCGAAATTTCGGCAACATTGGCGGGAAACATTTGCAGGCAACCCCTTGCAAACCCCTATATATCAAGATGTTTCTGAGGGATTATGCCCCGCAGGAATTGAATATTATTTGCCGCTGTTTTTTGAAAAAACTGCGACGCTTTTTGATTATTTACCTCAAGATCATTTAGTCATTAGCATTAATAACACACAAGCTTCAGGCGAACAATTTTGGCAAGAGACGTATAACCGCTATCAACAATTATCACACGATGTTCTTCACCCCATTCTCTCGCCGCAGAAGATATTACTATCACAGTCCGAATGGCGTGCCTATGTGAACATGAGCCGCAATGTTGAACTGCACACAAACGTTGACTCACCAAAATCCTATTGGCAACCTCACCACACACAGGCATTGCCTGATATCCGTTGTAATCATAAAGAAACCAAACCGTTACGCGCTTTAAGCGACTGGATCAACCGTAGGCAAGCACGTGTTTTATTTACTGTAGAATCGGCCGGCCGACGTGAAGTATTGCTGACACTGCT
>BQJM01000009.1 GCA_021604705.1 marine bacterium B5-7
AGAGCGCGTAGCGCGGCGACAGGATTTGGACGCACGCAGTGCGCCCCGTAGGGGTGAGGTACGAACAACGTGAGTACCGAATCAATCCCTCTCATAAATAAACCCGCAACGCGGGTTTTTTTATTGGCGGAGAGAGAGGTAACGTTTTAACCGTAGCTATCGTGAAGCGGTTTTAGAAATGTGCGGCTATTCATCACATTGGCAGCACAGCAATCCCAGACATATACGCCAAACCTATCATTGATGTACTTGTTGTTGTCGATAGCCTAGGAACCATCGAACAATACAATCAAGCTTTTGATGGATTGGGCTATCACTGCATGGAAGAATATGGCATTCCTGGCTGCCGATATTACTGGAAAAGTCCAGAAAAACACTCGTGTCATATTCATCTATTTGCACAGGGTAATCCTGAAATTCGACGGTACTTAGCCTTTAGAGACTATCTGATCGCACATCCCGAGACAGCACAAGCTTATTCCTATATTAAACGCAATTTAGCTAAACAGTTTCCTACTGATATTGAAGCCTATGTGAATGGAAAAGAATCGTTTACACGTGCCGTTGACTACCGATCAAATGCCGCAAGATCCGATCAATTGAAGGCGAACGATAGTGTTGTTTTAATACCCTATCAAGAAAACTGGAAAAAACTAGCAACTGCTGAAATAGAAACGATTCAACAAATAGTTGGTTTACCTTATGTTGCCATAAAACATTTGGGGAGCACATCTATTCAAGGGTTAAGTGCCAAACCCATTATCGATATTTTTATTGCATTAAAAACAATTAATGAAGCAATCAAATGGAATCAACCGCTACAAGCTTTAGGTTACATCGATTGGCCAGATAACCCTGATAAAACACATCACCGTTACTTTAAAGGTATGCCACCCTACGGTATGCAACGCACACACCATGTGCATATTATGGCGGCGGGTGATGATTTTGATCGTCGTGTTGCTTTTAGAGATTTACTGCGCGAACATCCTGATTTGCGGCAACAGTATGAAACACTGAAGTTACAACTAGCAACACAATATCCTGATGATAGAGAAGTTTACACCGATGCTAAAGCAGCATTTGTTAAAGAAACTTTAGAAACACAGTTATCAATCCGGCGAAAGTCGCAACTTGATAAAGAGTGATTGACGAGATACTAGCGGCTTAACCTAAGCAAATCATCCCTTGCCATGATACACTACCAGCATAAATAGCTTCTAACTAGGAACCGGTAATTGAAAAATAGCGATCGATACGCCATCCCAGGCAATGAGAACTACGAACCTGGTTCGAGTGATACAGTTCTCAAAAATTATTTGCAAATTACTTCAAAAGAAAAAATAGAGCACATTGAAGCTATTGAGCTACGACGTGCAGAACTAGAACTAGCAGAACTTGTAAAACAAAACCAAACCTTGACTGCACGTGACATTTGTAATTTTCATGAGTTATGGCTTGGTGACATTTATGCTTTTGCTGGTCAATACCGAACAGTGAATATGTCAAAGTCTGGTTTTCCATTCGCAGCACCAACCCTCATTCCAACGTTGATGCAAACTTTTGAAGTTGATTTTCTAAAAAGATACACCCCTTGTCATGAGCAAGAACATGATGTGCTCGCTGATGTATTAGGAAAAACGCACGCGGAATTAATTATTATCCATCCGTTTCGGGAAGGTAATGGGAGGTTGGCTAGGCTATTGGCAAACCTGATGGCATTACAAGCTAACATGCCCCCACTAAATTACACATCAATCGATCAAACAACCAACCCAGAAGGTTTTGATCGATACATCAAAGCAATCCATACCGCCTTTGCTGGCGACACTCACGCAATACAACAAATTTTTAGCAAATTATTAGAAGACTCTATCAACTAGCATCGCGATAGATTCGCTTAGGCCTACGTGGTATTTCCATATCTAGCGGTATACTAAAATCAGGTGAAAACCCTTCAACACCACAGGATGAAGCTACTGAGCGAGTCACTAATTTCTCGCGTAGCTCCTGCTTTAGATAAGGGTTGGTGTGAATTAAAGCTAACTTTTTCATACTCGTATTGTAGCCCAAATAGACAAAGAAGTCCATTTTAAGATCATGTAATCTAAATATTAGGTATATTAAAACACACTGTTTCAATTATTTTATTAAGCAAAAATGACAGCATTAGCTGCCATTTTGTCAACTCGGTTAGTCTTCGCCACCCCTGTCATCCCGCGCTTGATGTGGGATCTCCATCTAGCACTGTAGTACTTTCAGGAGATGCCGGATCAAGTTGTACGGACCGGGGGTCTCCGTCCCCGTTACTTTGGGTTCAACATGTTAAAACGATTTGTATTTATATTACTTTTTTTCGCGTCTATCGCATACACTTCAGCTAAGCCAATCAACGTGGTACGCATGGCAGGCTGGGGGTTGCTGTGATTGATACAGGCACAGGTAGACGAATTCTATATCATGCAGATCAACGCCTTCCACAATGCCCAGCCACGTGCACGTGACCAAGTGCTGTCGTCAAAGGGTAGTGCTTCACGAAATACTTGTCGGCTTTCAGCCTTTAATAAGGAATAAGTTATTTGCAGCGATATCGCTATGCACCCAAATGGGTGCTTCTTGACCTAATTGTCGATATGTTACATTGAGCGAAGAAACACTAATATTTATGCGGGAGAATGCCATGAGACTTGGACTATACGGAATTATATTGTTATTAGCAGCATGTGTTACAACAAGTGCTTTTGCCAAAACGACACATTCTGCCGAAATTTTTGCATCTAACAATACAGGCCACATTGATTTACCAAGTGCTTATTCTCGTTTAGCTGGAAGAACGCAGCAGCAGCTGAATAATCAGCTTATTAAGATCATACAGAAAGCGCATCTTGAGCAGGGAAAGTTTGATCGCCTACTTGGTGCTTATCAAATGGCTAGTACACAAACAGTAACCGCAGACAATACCGCTGTGTTCATGACATCGCCTTATCAAGCATTATCGTCACAAACTTTATTTGACTTAGCTAAGGCTGCGGCAGTTGCACTGAATCAAGAAAGTGTTGCTGTGTTTATGCCTTCTCATCAAGCGAAAGTTGGTGAGATCATGATGACCTTTGTCGGGAGTTCACCAAGTGTTGACAAAGTTATTGCATTGCTTCATAAAAAATTACCGAGTTTTTATTCAGAAGCATTTTCATTGCACTTAGAAAATACTTGTCGTGACTATGCCAAAGCGACGGTGTCTTCTATTGAATGGTTGGGTGCTCGTCCCCAGTTGGTTGCCTTAAAAAAAGTTTTTCCAGGCAACGAATTTTCTTCACAACACGGCGAGGCATATCTTGTCTACAAGAATGGACGAACGGTGCAGCTATAAACAGATGACTCGCAGCCGTCCATGGCTGCTTGCCCTACGGGTCGGACTACGTGCGTTCAAAATTTGCTATCCTGCAACTTTTGTCGAACTCCCGGCTGCCTGGTTCATATGCCACGTAATCTGGAAAGATGAACCGGGCTTAAGGGGCTCTATTTAGGTTGGTTTACACCCTAAAAGGATCTTATCTCTCGAAGGGTGTTCAGCGAAAGCGATTTTCTCAGTAATCCTATCATCAAGACCGGCCACTAAATTAAATTGGAGATACTGCGATCTGAATTCTTCATCAAAATATTGTTGAAATGTTTCTGGTGCATTCGGATAATAATGTGTTAGAGAAGTACCTTGCGACTCAATTTCCATAAGCCCTTTTTCGGCGTAAATAGCAATGCGAAATGCCTTCCTTGCAAAGAACATCATTTCTTGTAGAAAGCTTTCATAACTAAATTGAGAGATTTCAGAGGGGCCAGAAGATTTTGAGGCTGAAGACATATCTGTGAGCATCACCCTTGCTAAATCCATCCAGTAGTGCGCAGCCTGCAGATAATGCTTCGCCAAGGTTATTTTTAACTCCTCATTGGTTGTTTTTCCTAGAAAATTTTGCTCGCATTCTTTGATCGTTCTTAACAGATCTTGATATTGTTTTCGTTTTTCAATAATGGGTATTAATATTTTTTTATTAGGTGGATTCGTTTTGCCAATATTCTTAAAAGCAAGCTCATGAATATTTTGAGCAAATGCCACCGTTAATATCATCATGCCTTTTGAAATATTAGGATTTAAACATAGTACCCCAAAAAGGCTCTCAGAGGTTGGGCGAGGTTTGTAAAGTATTGAAGCGCCTGCTTTTAGAGAATCCCGATATGCGGGCCAATCTTGAGCGTAAGCGTCATATAATTTCTTATTAAGCCGTCCCGCTGCCTCAGTCGGCGACGTTTCATGCCACCCTGATTCTGTAAAGGATAAAAGCCATTTCAACATAAGCTTAAGCTCCAGTTGCCGTATCTGAATACTAACATAAATCTCAAAGAAAATTGTTTCAAACCTTATACCTTTGTTATCTTTATGGGCCTAGTAGAGTTTTCTTCTTCCGCAACGTCTGATGCTAAGACAAAAACTTCCCCACCATCTTCTTCAGGCTCAATACCTATATCTTCATCTTCATCTTCATTTTCGACTTCTATATTTAAATACTCTTTTCTTGTCGCATTCATAACTTTGCTTAAGAGGGTATACGTTGAATTGGTTTGCTGAGATTCTTTTCTGGAAGTATAAAGATTAGAAAAAAGCAGTGTAGTTAACGCAACTAATACCCCGGCCAGTGCAATATTTTGAATAAGCTCATAATGTGATATTTCTTCCGTCGAGATATTTGTGTTATTAAGCTGTTGCCCTGCATAGTAGTATCCCGCCACTGCCGCTGACAATAACGCGGTATAAGCCACTGACGTCCCGATATGAACTTTTCTTAAACGTTCCTTTTGTGCAGCTGAAACCAATGATTCTGAGGCTAAAATTTCACTTGTTTGTTCATCGCCGAGCATTGCGATAGAAAAATCTTGTATCTCGTTCTCTATGCGCATATTCTCTGTTATTGCCTCTTCAGCATCCGCATGGTGCCGAAAACGCATAAGGAGAGAACTGATCGTTGATGTGATGGGCTGCGTAATACCCAAGAATATTTCAACCCCGGGACCTAGAAATGCTGTGATTTGTGCTCCAGCATAGGAAAATTTTGAAACCCACCAAGCGGTTGAGTGTTCCTCTGACGTTACTTCCTCTGTTGATGCTTGTCTTTCTTCATGTGCATCGTCACCACCATTTGAAATACTAGAAGCAGCGCTACTACTACGAGAAGAAGAGATCTGAATAGAGTTATCAATTTCTATAGGCATAACATTACCATTCTTTTTAATCTTGTTGATATTTTAGCAAGAAATGGTCAAAAATCAACCGTGGAAAGCGCGTTAGCGCGGTGAAGTATTTTGGGTGCACGTAGTGCATCCTGTAAGGGGGGGGGTAAATGGCGCGCCCGGAGAGATGACTCGCAGCCGTCCATGGCTGCTCGCCCTACGGGCTGCACTTCGTGCATTCAAAAGTTGCTATCCTGCAACTTTTGTCGAACTCCCACGATGATGTCGGGAGTTCTGATCTTTCAGTTGCATCAACTATAAAAAAACCTGCTAAAGCAGGTTTTTTCATAGTTGGCGCGCCCGGAGAGATTCGAACTCCCGACCGCCTGGTTCGTAGCCAGGTACTCTATCCAGCTGAGCTACGGGCGCGCAATACCTGCCCATCGGGCAGACCAGGCATTATACATGACCTGTCTAGCTTCGCAATGTGTAAAAATGTAAGGGGAAAATTAGGCTAAAAGGTGATTATATTGTAGTCAAGCTGGGCGCTTATAAGCAGCCAGCAGGGACTTGTAGAATTTTGTCAGAGAGCCAAATCATGCTGTCAGATTGATTGACTAATATACCAAATGGGAGATGATGCTGCTCGATGAAATCGTGTAGAGAGCGCAACTGATGTCGCGCTACTTGATACCCATATTTAATTTCAATGGGCAAAATGCCAAAGCTACCCTGTAAAACAAGATCGACCTCTGCGCCACTTCTCGTGCGATAGTAGTAAGCATCAACATTTCTGCAGTGGCTGTCTTGTAACCCTTTGAGTATTTCTTCAATCACAAAAGACTCAAAAGAAAAACCAGCAATGGGATCTGCCTGAAGTTGCTCAAGTTGATGAAGGTGCAATAGCGAATGTAGAAGCCCACTATCACGAATATGGCCGCGAGGCATTTTTGTCACACGCTTATAAATATTATGTTCGAAGCATTGCAATTGACGCCAAACAAATGTGCCGTCAGCAATATCTAAATAACTGTTGATGGTTGGTTGTGTTACACCGACAGAACGCGCCAAATCACTTTTATTAATGATTTTACTAGAGAGTTTTCCTAGCATCGTGATAAAGCGGCGATAAGCGATCTTATCGAGCTTTGGAAAGAGTCGTGCGACATCTCGATTAATGTAAGAGGCTTGATAGTCTGTCATCCACTCTTGATAGAAGCTGTCATTGTAACTAATAGGTTCAGGATATCCTCCTTTAAACCAAAAATGTTGTATCTCTTGAATGCTTAATTGAGGTTGAAAAAGCGAGACATGTTTTTTGTCTAATGGTTCACTGAAGAGTTGGTAAAAGTGACTCAATGGTTTTTGATAGTATTCGTTTGCTTTTAATGTGCCAAGTTCTACAATGGCAACTCTCCCAGCTAAGCTTTCTGAAATATGGTGTAATAGCTCAGGACTGCTAGAACCCGTCACGATAAAGCGATTTTTTTGTTGACGGTTTTCATCGATAACACCACGCAGTGTGGAAAATAGACTGGGTGAAAGCTGTGCCTCATCAAAGATAACGTGTTCGGTATGTTGTTTGAAAAAAAACTCAGGATCATCGTTCAGTCGGTCAAAATGGCTAGGTTTTTCAAGATCAAGGTATAGCCAGCCAGGTCCCAACTCTTTGGCTAGTGTGGTTTTACCTACTTGACGTGCGCCAATAATTGCAACAATTGGGTAGTGCTGAATAAGCGCCTCAAGGTAGGGGCGGATGTTACGTTGATAGGGAGCTATCATTGATTTACCTGCCTAATTCAAAGGATACCTTTGAAATATACAGGTAAATCCGCCCAAATTCAACTAAAAGATTCTATAAGTATCATTTGGAGGGGCTAAGCCTTCCAGTAACACTGGATGTTTATAGGCATTCTGATGATCATGTTAGACTGTGCCTTGGTTAAAAATGATATGACCCAGGCCCAGAAAGTGATGAAAATCCTAGAAACCGAGCGATTAATTTTACGTACTTGGCGAGAAGAAGACTTCGCGCCATTTTGTGCAATGAATCAAAATCCAAAGGTCATGGAATATTTTCCAAGCGTGCTCAATGAAAGCGAATCTCGTGCGATCGTCGACAAGGTAGAACAACATTTTCAAGCGCACGGATATACTTGGTACAGCACCGTATTAAAATCGTCAGGCGCCTTTATTGGGATGGTTGGTGTAACCTAAAAACCTCAGTTGAATCACGTCATTGCGCATAACATCTTGATTCATCTGGCTATATAAAAATTGTTCTCATCACCAATAAGGTGATCACGACAATTTTTATTACGCCATCTAAATCAATCTGCTACACGCAATGGGCGCGTTCAACTGAGGTTTCTAGGTTTAATCAAGCCATCATTCGAGGCACACTTTACACCCACAACAGAAATTGGTTGGCGCTTGATGGAAGAACATTGGGGAAAAGGCTATGCGACTGAAGCAGCAAAGGCTGCATTGAACTTTGCATTCGCCGAATTAAAATTACCAGAAGTCGTTTCTTTTACAACAAAAGAAAACTGGCGCTCAAGACGTGTGATGGAAAAGATTGGTTTGCAGTACAATCCTGGTGATGACTTTCATCATCCAAAGCTCAATAAAGAAAGCCCGCTAAGTTTGCATGTTTTGTATCGTTTATCACAGAACGCGTACTAAACGGGGTCGCAGTTTCCTGCGGAAGCTAGCCTCGCAGTAGCACTTTCCGTACCTTAACATTAGGGTCATCCGCCATTTCTTGTAAGCGTTGTTTTGCGCGTTCATCGTCGAGTAAAAATAGTTTTTTTACTGCCAACATTCGGTCATTGACCACCGTGCTGTGAGATAACTCTAGGATGTAATCAATGCCGAGATGAGGCTGATCACATAAAACATTTTTGATTCGTCGGCTTTCTTCAGGGATTTCATTGTCTTCTACCATCGCATTTAATAAGGCTAATTCAATGCTACGAACGACATAGATGCGCGGTGAAAAATATTTTAAATAGAGTCGTAACACAGAACACACATTGCCTAACATGGCGTTGCCGCCGATATCAAAGAAAATAATATCGGGGTTTGGACATTGTGTTGTGACAGATTCTAAGTCACGACCATCAATATGCATAAAAGAAACATTGGGTGTATCCCCCGAAGTTTCTTGGCAGCGCTGGATAAAGTCGAAAGAATTATCTAATGCGGTGACTTGCTTCGCACTTTTAGCAAGGACTTTGGTGGCTAAACCGGATGAGCAGCCAACTTCGAGTACCGTGTCATTTTTTGTGGGTAGCATTTTCGCCAATCGACGATAATGTACACTGGACGAGACCACGTGCATTCGCGCAGCCGTTTTGATATGACGATAGAGTGGTTCCCAGGACATAACTTGTTATTTAATCGGTAGCATAATTTGAAACTCAGTTTGCCCGGGTTTTGATGAAACCTCAAGCCTTCCGGAGTGGGCTTCAACAATCGTTTGGCAAATAGTTAGTCCCATGCCCATTCCCTGAGGTTTGGTAGAGAAAAACGGACTGAATACTTGGTTAACAATGTCCTCAGGTAATCCTATACCATTATCCTGAATTGCAATGATGACATAGCGTTCTGTTTGTTCGATGTAAGAACGAATAGAGATCGCCGGTGATTCAATATTGCTTTTGGGAAAAGCTTCATAAGCATTCCGGATAATATTCATGATGACTTGTTCAATCTGAATGTTATCGATATAAATGGTCGGCAAATCATCGGCAAGATCACAAGTCAACTCAAGATCCGCCGGGAAATTATGTTGTTGTAAAGCAATGGCATTCTCGATCACAGCATTCACATTATTCATCTGACAAACAAGCCCGCCGGTGTGAAAGAGTTCTCGAATACGATGTAAGACTTGGCCCGCACGTGTTGCTTGCATTTCTACTTTCTCTAACACGCTTAGTAGCATGTCTTTTTCAAATTTCCCTTTTTTTAAGCGTTGTAATGCAACACCAGCATAGGCAGAGATGACGGCAAGCGGTTGATTGAGTTCATGTGCGATGCCAGAAGAAATTTCACCAATCATGTTTTGTTGCTTTGCTTCATCCATTGCTAAGGTGTGTTCGCGTTGAAGTCGCTCTGTTTCACGTTTTGATTTTGCGAGTGCGGCTTCAATGGATTTTCGTTTGGATGTGTCGCGCACAATGGCCATAATGGCTGGTTTGCTACGGTAACGATAGGGTACTGCGTGCACTTCAACAGGTATCGCACGACCAGCTTTTGTGGCATCGACACTTTCATAAAAAACATGCCCATCACTTAACATTTTTTCTGCGAACAAATGCAATTTTGAGGTGTGTGCTGGGTGAACCAGGGCTGAAACGTGCATGCCAATGAGTTCTTCGGGGGGGTGGCCCATCATCTTGCCGTAAGCGGGATTGACTGCTAGAAAAAAACCTTCTGGGCTAGCGATGATAATGCCATCGAGTGCTGCATCGAAAATGGTTTGTTGATCAATGCCCGTTAAATGATTGGCTAATTTGGATGCCGCATAGGATGCGGCTTGCAAGGCTGATTTAGGCTTGATTTGTATGTGCTGACTTGCCTTCGGTGATGACGGTAACTTGTCGGTCGTGCTAGCCACGAGGAAATCCTTTTTCGAGGTACAACGTTGCGGCAAAAGATAACACAAGAGCAGGGTTTTTCCAATGTGTTGGGGCAGTTTTAAAGCAGCAGCATGGCGAGGATTAGGTCTTTCCGCTATAATCCTGCGACACATAATCAGCTGTCTTTAGGAGTCATCATGCAATCTATCAAAAAAACACTCACACTTAATCAGGCGACGTACACTTATTTTGACTTACAGGCTTTAGGTGAGCAGGGCTTAGCCATTGAACGATTACCCTTTTCATTGAAAGTGTTGCTAGAAAACTTGCTGCGCCATCAAGACGGCGAAACAGTGACTGAGACCGATATTCAGGCTATGGCAAAATGGTTGGATAAAAAAACGATTAATCATGAGATTGCCTATTATCCGGCGCGCGTTCTCATGCAAGATTTTACCGGTGTTCCAGCTATCGTTGATTTGGCTGCGATGCGTGATGCCATGCAACAATTGGGCGGCGATGCAAATAAGATTAACCCGTTATGTCCAGTAGATTTGGTGATCGATCATTCTGTGCAAGTAGATGCTTTTGCGTCTCAAAAAGCTTTTGGTATTAATGTAAAAGTTGAAATGAATCGTAACCATGAACGCTATGAATTTTTACGTTGGGGACAAAAAGCATTTGATAATTTCCGTGTGGTACCACCAGGCACGGGGATTTGTCACCAAGTGAATTTAGAATATTTAGCGAAAGGTGTTTGGTCTAAGACGGTTGATGGTGAAACGTTTGTCTATCCAGATACCTTGGTGGGTACCGATAGTCACACGACGATGATTAATGGTTTGGGTGTGTTGGGCTGGGGTGTGGGTGGTATTGAAGCCGAAGCGGCAATGTTAGGACAGCCTATTTCTATGTTGATCCCTGATGTGATTGGTTTTCGCGTCTCAGGCAAGTTACCTGAGGGTGTAACAGCGACGGATTTAGTATTAACCGTGACAGAAATGTTACGTGCAAAAGGTGTTGTTGGTAAGTTTGTTGAGTTTTATGGGGCAGGACTAGATGAGTTATCACTCGCCGATCGTGCGACTATTGCAAACATGGCACCAGAATATGGTGCTACCTGTGGTTTCTTTCCTGTCGATCAAGAAACAATTCGTTATTTGAATTTAACGGGCCGTGATGAAGAAGCAAAACTTGTCGAAGCATACACAAAAGCACAAGGGCTTTGGCGTGATGCTAATGCGCCTGACCCTGAGTTTACTGATGTCTTACAACTTGATCTCTCTACTGTTCAGCCTAGTTTGGCTGGACCAAAACGACCGCAAGATCGCGTTGTTTTGTCAGGGATGCGAGATGCTTTATCTGGCCTGTTATCTGATGCAGACAAAATGGCGGATGTTGATACGGCATACCCTGTGCAGGGAGAAGACTTTTCATTGCATCATGGTGATGTGGTTATTGCTGCAATCACGAGCTGTACGAATACGTCTAACCCCAGCGTCTTAATGGCAGCGGGTTTAGTAGCCAAAAAAGCCCTAGAAAAAGGCCTGCAACGCAAACCGTGGGTGAAAAGCTCTCTTGCCCCTGGATCAAAGGTGGTGACGGAATATTTAGAAAAAGCAGGTTTGCAAACTTACTTGGATCAACTTGGATTTAATTTGGTTGGTTATGGTTGCACAACATGTATTGGAAACTCTGGCCCACTGCCGGAGGAAATTACAAAAACGATACAGGACAATGAACTGTATACAACATCAGTGTTATCAGGTAATCGAAATTTTGAAGGGCGTGTACATCCCTTGACGAAAGCGAATTGGTTGGCGTCGCCACCATTGGTTGTTGCTTTTGCTTTAGCGGGCAATACGCATATTGATTTAAGCAAAGAGCCAATCGGTCATGATGAAAATGGTGATGCGGTATTTTTAAAAGATATCTGGCCGAGTAATAAAGAAGTTGCTGATGCTGTTGCAATGGTTAACGGTGAAATGTTTAAGACACAATATGCGAACGTATTTGATGGCGATGCAGATTGGCGTGCGATTCCTGTGTCCGAATCTGAAACCTATGCATGGCAAGACAATTCCACTTATGTTAAAAATCCGCCTTATTTCACGGGTTTAACGCGTGATTTATCATCCATTGAGGATGTGAAGTCAGCACGGGTGTTAGCATTGTTAGGTGATAGTGTGACGACGGATCATATTTCTCCTGCTGGTGTCATCAAGGCGGATAGTCCTGCTGGGAAATATCTGCAGGAAAACGGTGTGGCAGCGAAAGACTTTAACTCTTACGGCTCACGTCGAGGTAATCATGACATCATGATGCGAGGCACGTTTGCGAATATTCGTATCCGAAATGAAATGGTGCCTGATGTTGAGGGTGGTTTTACTCAACATATTCCTTCGGGTGATACGCTTGCCATTTATGATGCGGCAATGCGTTATGCAAAAGAAGAAACACCCTTGGTTGTGATTGCGGGTAAAGACTACGGCATGGGATCTTCGCGTGACTGGGCTGCGAAAGGTACGCGCTTGCTAGGCGTGAAAGCAGTCATTGCAGAGAGTTATGAGCGGATTCATCGTTCTAATCTCATTGGAATGGGGGTCTTGCCATTAGAGTTTACTGAGGGTGTGACAAGAAAAACACTTAAATTAGACGGATCAGAGCGATTTACTGTGACAGGCTTAGCGAAAGACTTAAAGCCGGGTATGATTTTTTCTGTGTTGATTGAACGTGACGACGCTGAAGCAGAAACAATACAATGTCGTTGTCGTATTGATACAGAAAATGAATTACGTTACTTCAACAACGGTGGTATTTTACAGAAAGTGCTGCGTGATTTAGCAATTTAATCATGGAAACTGTTTGGCAAAAAGCGCCAGAGAATCTTAACTTATCGGATGATGCGTTGCATGTATGGCATCTTCCGATGCAATTAGACCCAGAGTTTGTTGTTGCAAACTGGGCACTGCTGAACGAGCATGAACTTGCACGTGCCAAACGTTTTTATTTCGAGAAAGATAGGCAAAAGTATGCGCTTGCACATGGCGGGATGCGTTGTGTATTAGCGCGCTACTTAGATTGTCATCCTAAAGAAATGACGTTTACATTCAATGAGCACAATAAACCTGGATTACAAGACCAACAGGTACAGTTTAATCTATCCCATACCGATGATGTTGCGGTGTTAGCGGTAACGCGAAGCTGTCTAGTGGGCGTTGATATAGAGAAAATCGACGATAAACGTGCAAACCTGGATATCGCCAAACGTTTTTTCTCAACCCGAGAGTATGAACAATTACGAGGCTTGCCTGATGACAAGTTTGCGCGAGGATTTTTTAATGTATGGACTCGCAAAGAAGCTTTTGTGAAAGCAATAGGCTTGGGTTTGTCTTATTCTCTCGATCAATTTTCCGTGTCTCTTGAAGATGACAATGCGAAACTAACCGAGTTGATGAAAATGCCGGAAGCTTTAGATGAGTGGCACATGGGATGTTTTTCTCCGGCAGAAGGCGTGCTAGGTGCATGGGCATGCTTAGGGGACATTAAGCATGTGGAATATTTTTGTTAGATAATTCAAACACCAACAACCTCTCCCCACAATAAAATATGCAGCCGTGTCGTAAAACGAAAGCCACGTTGTTTGCACAGTTCAATAATCCAGGGGGATTTTTCCATGATAGCGTCTTTGGTGCCACCTTCAGGCATTAGCCAGATACGATCGGGGGATAAATTTAAGGGGGTGACGAAATCACGATCAATTTCTGATACATCTTCCGATGTTTGTACTACAAACTTAAAAACGCACTGTGTTGCGGCGGCATACTGCGTCAGTACATGCTGCAGATAACGCTTTTCAGCGGGTTCACCACTACACTTTAGCTTGGGGCTGGCATTGATTTGATTCAGATGTGGTATTAATGGGGTGGCCATGGCTTGTGTTGCATTGGTTTCGATTTCGATAAACACATGGGGTATGCGTGTTTTTAGGGCTAAAATAAACGCCAATAATGGTGTTTGCTGCATCAATGGCTCGCCACCACTGATGACTAGGTGGGCGCCTTGAGCTAGCTTATCCAGCCATGTTTTTGTTTCCCAAAACGCTAGAATATCATCAAAACTGCGCAATTTACCTTGGCGCCAGACATGCTTGGTATCACAGCCAAGATGTTCTCCCGTCTCTGGATGACGGTAAGAAAACCCGGGGCACTGTAAATTGCAGCCAGCTAGGCGTAAAAATAGGGCAGGGGTCCCCATGCTAGGACCTTCGCCTTGGATACTATAAAAGCTTTCACAAATGGCTAAATGCTGTTTTTTCATATAAAATTCGGGCCCGTAAAAGCGAGAAAACAAGATGACATTTATCGTAACGGAAAATTGCATTCGTTGTAAGTACACCGACTGTGTTGAAGTATGTCCCGTGGATTGTTTTCACGAGGGACCTAATATGCTCGTGATTGATCCCGAGGAATGCATTGATTGTGCGCTATGCGAGCCAGAATGCCCAGTTGATGCGATTGTTTCAGAAGATGAAGTGATCGATAAAGACAAGGATTTTATCGCGTTAAATGCAGAGCTTGCAGCGCAATGGCCAGTCATTACCGTGATCAAAGATGCACCGAAAGATGCCGACGATTGGAAAGATAAAACGAACAAGCGTGAGTACTTGGAAAAATAAAGATGAATATCCTAGCGCTTGATGCAACGACGCATGCCTGTTCTGTCGCACTAAAAAGTCAGACGAAAACTTATGCGCGTTTTGAAGTAGCGCCAAGACAACATGCAAATTTATTGTTGCCGATGATCGCATCGCTCTTAGAAGAAGCCAAATTGACGCATGCTCATTTGCAATGCATCGCAGTGACTGTGGGGCCAGGAAGTTTTACGGGGGTGCGCATGGGGCTTGGTGTTGCGCAGGGTTTAGCATATGGCTTGCAGCTGCCGGTCGTTGGGGTTTCAACCCTAGCTGTTTTAGCGCAAGAAGCTTATGAAACGCAGGGGCATAAACAATGTTTGCCTGCGTGGGATGCGCGTATGGACGAAATTTATATTGGTGCATATAACATCGAAAATGGCTTGGCTGTTGCTGTTCAGCCAGATGCCTTGTCTGCACCCGATAAAGTGAATTTGCCTGATGGTCAAAAATGGTGGGGTATTGGGAATGCGTGGGCAATGCCTGCATTGTTGCTGCATGCGAAGCAGCATATAATGGGACATGAAGAAACAATGTATCCAACAGCGAAGGCATTGTTATCGCTAGCTGCCGCGGAAGCGGCACAAGGTAAAACGATTGATGTACAACAACTAACGCCGGTTTATCTTCGGAATAAAGTGACAAACTAGGGTGATATGATCATGACGACAACGACAGCGACGACACCTCGTCAAAAAGCAATTAATGCGGTAATTCGTTTAATAAAATCAGAGTTATCCGCACCGGAGTCGGCTTTGCTGGTGAAATTTGCACAACTGTTTTACCGAACAGTATCTGCTGAGGATCTGGAGGCGCGCGGCACAAAAAATCTATATGGTGCCATTTTATCTTTGTGGCGCATGTTATATCAGCGTAGACCTAACGAAGAAAAGATTCGTATATTTAATCCCGATCTAGAAAAAGACGGATGGACCTCAACACATACAGTTATCCAACTAGCTTATGATGATAAGCCATTTCTGATTGACTCTTTGCGTATGGAATTGTCACGCTTGGGATTGACGGTGCATTGGAATGTCCATTTGGGTGGTGTGCAGTTTAAACGTGATGGCGATGCGCAAGTGTTAGATGTGCTGCCGATGGATTCACCTTTAGGTACGGGACAATCTGGCGCACCTATTTACATTGAAATTGATAAGCGGACGAATAAAGAAGAGCTAGACGCTTTGGCGCTTAATTTAAAGCGCATTCTGAAAGATGTGCGTCACGCAGTAGAAGATTGGCAGGCGATGCGCACTCAAGCAGAAGCAACTTTAGCGGCCTTGGAAAATGTAACCAACCTTGATGTGGATGAAACCGAGTTGGCGGAAACCAAAGATTTATTGCGCTGGAAAATTCATGACAACTTTATTTATTTGGGGTGTCGGGATTACGATTTGATCAAAGAAAAAAATGATTACGCATTGCGTTTAGTGCCCGGTACTGGGTACGGGGTATTGCGAGATAACCCTAAGAGCCAACAGGTTCGTCATTTCAAAGATATGCCACCTGCCGTGCGCGAGTTAGTGGAATCCCGACAGATTTTAATTATTGCTAAGTCAAATACTATTTCGACAGTGCATCGTCCAGTGCATACAGATTACATTAGCGTGAAATTGTATGATGCTAAAGGAAATGTCTCCGGTGAACGTCGCTTCGTCGGTTTGTTTACCTCCGCGGCTTACAACTCTAATCCCAAACATATACCGTTCTTGCGTAACAAAGTACGTAAGGTGATGGAAATGTCGCACTTGTGGCCGACAGGACATGCGGCAAAAGCATTAGTTAACATATTAGAAACATTCCCCCGAGATGATTTATTCCAAACGCATGTGGATGAATTATATGAAATAGCGATCGGTATTTTGCAGATGCAAGAACGTAGCATGGTACGTATGTTTGCTCGAAAAGATATTTATGGTCGATTTATGTCATGTTTGGTGTATGTTCCTCGTGAGCGATTTAATACCACCTTGCGTGGACACATTCAGGATGTATTGCAAGCGAGCTTTGATAGTGATGAAGTGACTTATACCACCAGCTTTACGGATTCTGTGCTTGCTAGAATTCATTTTATGATTCGAATTGACCCACATAAACCACAAACATTCGATATTAAGGAAATAGAGAAACAGGTTATTTTGGTGTCGCGTTCTTGGCAGTCAGAGGTGCAAGAAAAGCTGATTGAAAAATATGGTGAAGAACGTGGTAATAGACTAGCTGACTTATACGGAGATGCATTTCCTGCAGGTTATCGCGAAACGATGTCTGCAGCGACTTCTGCTTTAGACATTGATAAAGTTGAAACGATCCCTACCGAAGGGCGTCGTCTTCAAATGCGAATATATGTGCACAAGAATGCAAAGCATGCTTTTCGTTTTAAGATGTACTCACCGAATGTGACAACGCCATTGTCTGATGTTATTCCTATTTTAGAAAACATGGGCTTACGTGTTATTGGCGAAGAGCCGCATCAAATCACACGCAAAGATGGCCAAGTGTTTTGGATTAATGATTTTAATTTAACCTGTGTTTCTGCGTGTAATATACATACGCAAGAAGAGAAATTACGAAAATTATTTAAAGGTGCTTTCCATCATATTTGGTTTGGTGATTGTGAAGATGATCGATTTAATCATTTAGTCTTGAATGCAGAGTTGCATTGGCGTGAAGTGAGCGTGCTACGTGGTTATGCAAAGCATATGCAGCAAACAGGGTTTACTTACAGCCAAGATTACATTGCTGAAACTTTGGCGGCATATCCGGAGGTCACTAAACAGCTTATTCATTACTTTAGAGCGAGTTTTGAGCCGGCTCATCCTGAAGCAACTAAGCTAGCCAGCCTTGAAAAGCTATTATCAAAATCTTTTGAAAAGGTGACTAACTTAGATCGCGATCGTATTTTAAGACGTTATTTTGAAACGATTAAAGCAACCCTGCGTACGAACTTCTTCCAGAAGCTGGATAATGGCAAACCTAAAACATACATCAGCTTCAAGCTACGTTCTGCAAATATTTCTGGCCTGCCATTACCTGTGCCCGCGTATGAACTATTTGTCTATTCACCACAATTTGAAGGCGTTCATTTGCGTGCAGCAAAAGTAGCACGTGGTGGTTTGCGTTGGTCCGATCGTCGTGAGGATTTTCGAACCGAAATTTTGGGCCTGATGAAAGCCCAACAAGTAAAAAATGCGGTGATTGTACCGCAAGGTGCGAAGGGTGGTTTTGTGCCTAAGCGATTACCGAAGGATGGTGATCGTGATGCTGTTATGCAAGAAGGTATTGCCTGCTATCAGAATTTTATTCGCGGATTGTTAGATGTTTCTGATAATTTAAAGAATGGGAAAGTCGTTAAGCCTGTGGATGTGGTTTGTTATGATGAGGATGATCCATACCTGGTTGTGGCTGCTGATAAAGGAACGGCAACTTTTTCAGATATCGCTAACCGTATTGCGATGCAATATGATTTTTGGCTAGGTGATGCGTTTGCATCGGGTGGTTCTGTCGGTTACGACCATAAAAAAATGGGGATAACCGCGCGCGGCGCATGGGAATCTGTGAAACGCTTGTTCCGTCATCTTGGTCACAATACCCAAACAGAAGATTTTACGGTGGTAGGTATTGGTGATATGGCGGGAGACGTGTTTGGTAATGGCATGTTGCTATCCAAATATATTCAGTTGGTTGGCGCATTTAATCATATGCATATTTTTATTGATCCGACGCCAGATGTTAAAACAAGTTATGCAGAGAGAAAGCGCTTATTTAAACTGCCTCGTTCTGCTTGGACAGATTACAACACTGATTTGATCTCAAAAGGCGGCGGCATTTTTGAGCGTTCTGCTAAGTCTATAAAATTAACGCCAGAAATTAAAACACGTTTTGGTATTGAGGAAAATGAAGTAGAGCCCAATAAGTTAATCACAGCAATGTTAACCGCAAAAATTGATTTGTTGTGGAATGGTGGTATTGGTACCTTCGTCAAAGCTTCCCATGAGGCGCATTCTGATGCGGGTGATCGCACTAACGATCTTATTCGTGTGAATGCAGATACACTACACTGTCGCGTTATTGGTGAGGGCGGTAATTTAGGTTTCACACAAGCGGCTCGTGTAGAATTTTCATTGCGTGGTGGTCATTGTTATACCGACTTTATTGATAATGCTGCGGGTGTAGATTGTTCGGATCATGAAGTGAATATAAAAATTCTACTGAATGATTTAGTTGCGCAAGAGCAACTAACCCTAGAACAAAGAAATGAGCTATTAGCTTGTATGGGTGATGAAGTCGCCGAATTGGTTTTAGCCAATAATTATTTCCAAACGCAAGCGTTAGAAATTTCTATGCACGGGCCAGAAAAAACGGTAGAACATTATCGTCGTTACATTGGTGATTTGGAACGTAACGGGCAGATTGATCGTGCGCTCGAGGGTTTGCCGACCGATAAAATTTTAATTGAACGTAAAACAGCGGGGCAGGGTTTAACACGTCCAGAGCTGTCGGTCTTGCTAGCGTACAGTAAAAATATTCTTAAGCAGTCTTTATTGACTTCAGATGTTTTAGAAGAACCTAAATTGATGGAAATCATGAAGTTTGCGTTCCCTCGTGTTTTGCATGCAACCTATTGGGATGCGATGCAACAACACAGCCTACGTCGAGAAATTACAGCGACCTTGCTGAGTAATCTGATGATTAACAGCATGGGTATCACGTTTGAATATCGTCTGCATCATGAAACGGGTGCTACAGTAAAAGAAATGACGAAAGCATTTGCTGTGGCAGAGCATGTCCTGGGTCGAAAAGAACATTGGTTAGCGATAGAAAAACTTGACAATAAAGTGCCCGCTGATGCACAGGTTGTGATGCGACTAGAAATTTACCGTGTTTCTCAGCGTGTCTGTCGATGGTTCTTGAAAAATCGTCGAAAGGGGATTGACATAGCGCGTGAGATTAACACCTTTTTTAAAGGCGTCGAAAAATTAAAAACACTATTGCCTATGTTAGTGCTGGGCACTGAAGTGGCTAGCTATCAACGTACTATTCAATCTTACATTAGTATGGGCGTTCCAAAGCCAGTCGCAACGATGACTGCAAATATTCAGTTGATGTATCCCGCTTGTGATTTGGTTGAGCAGGCAACAAAGCACAAACTAGAGCTAAAACAGCTGAGTAAAACCTATTATTTCTTAGGTGAACGTTTAGGTTTAAGTTGGTTGCGTGATAAATTGATGGCATTAGATATTACCGATCACTGGCAAAGCTTGGCGCGTTCTTCATTGCGAGGTGATTTAGACAAGTTGCAATGTCAGTTGAGTGCGAGTTTATTGAAAACCCGTTCTAAACATCGCGACCTAGGCAAACGTATTGACGCTTGGATGGATGGGCATGGTGTGTTGGTGAGTCAATGGATGGAGCGTATGACTGATTTGCGCCGTTCATCTTCTGTTGATTTCACGATGATGCTGGTTGTGATGCGTGAACTGACTGACCTAAGCAAAACAAGTTTAGCCTTGGCTTAAACCTACGTAACAGCTTGCCACATTCTAACAATAAGGAGGCAAAATGCCCTTTTCAGCGACTAAAATACTACTATACGCCAATTTGACTGAACTTCTTAAAAATCCTTTGAACAAGATAATGTATGGTCCAGATAGTTGGCTTGATACGTCGATGTCAGGTTTAACGCCATTGCATTTGCTGTTAGCGTCTGATGAAGGATGCGCCTTTGTCATCAAAGAATTAGAGACGATAAGCGATCAGCAACGCTTGACGACATTGCAGGCAGCATTTTTTAGTCGTTATATACCAGTGATGACATGTGGTGAGGGAGGTGTTTGTCCGATATCTCGAGCACCGATGCGAGTTGACGATATGTTGATGTACTGCGCGGCTAATGGTGCAGGAGCGGTTCATTTCGGTTTTATCGGGGAACGAGATACGTATAACTGTGCTATGCAGCAATCTTATTCTTCGCAGGCATTATCTCAGTGCCCAGAAACGCGCATGCCGATCAAGTGGGTGATCTACTTCTCTATGTTACCAGAAGTTTTTCAGAAGTGGATACTGAAAGAAGAGCAGGATGGTAGGGTAAGATTAACAGCGATAAATGATGTAACACTCGATGGTGCAAAAGAACATCGAGAATCATTGGAAAAGTGAGGTGAGACGCACCGGATTGTCGAGCCGGGAAAAAAATTAGAAAAAGTAAATGATAAAAAAATTAGCGTATATCACAATATATCCCCCTTGCATGCGTTGACGCCGAAAAAACTTTTATGGGTCTTACATCAACTATGTGGAGAGAGTTTTGAGCGAGTTCAGTCATGGCCAACATTGATCCGCACATTAAATGTAGTGGGTGAATCTGATGGAAGCAGCGGTTGGTCACGATTAATGAACGATACCCTCGAGAGAGCTGATCGGATAGGTGAAGAAGAAGTGCTTCAATTATTACAACATGAAGAGTGTATACGTTGCTTCAAAGAAGATAAAGTGTTGCTGCGAGATTTTATTAAAGCGTTAACAACCATCCCGAAAGATAAACCGCAGAGGTATCACGATCCGTTAAAGCAGTATGCGTGCCCATTTTTTAAACTGCTTTGCAGTGAGAAGTTTTCGGTATATTTAGCTGCGTTATCGCGTATGCCAAATTTTTGGGATCTTTTTAATGGAGAAGAGGAGGGAGTGTTTGAAGAAAGAGTGCGGGTTTTTTCAGTGGTTTTCCCTGAGGACGATCGTAAGTATGCGAATCAGAGTGTGTTTTCACGGCTTATGTATACATACTCAGACCTGGCGTTCTTTAGTGCTTGGATCAATCAAGGAGGGTTTGTCAATCGATTAGTATCCGACCCGATGTTGATTCAACGCTGTTTCCATAGTTTAAGTAAAGTTTGTGGTGATGGTTCAATAGGCAATGAAAAAATGAGTTCATTTCAGGGGCTCTTAACTGGGAGGCAGTTTGCTTTAGACACCCTCGGTAGTTTACTTCAGCACAAAGCGATTATCTCGGTCATTTGCGCGGATGATAGTTTACGAGACTGCTTGATACAAGAGATGCTAGTTGCAACAAGAAAGATAAATGGCGTTGAACGTCAATTAGCTGGATGGCATCGACTTCTCCAAGATTTTGACGGTGGCATCGATATCGTACTAAATTTTTTACAACACCCAAAATTTGTGTTGGCTGTGTGTGAGAATAACGCTTTTCAAGCTGTCCTAACTCAGCATAAAGACAAGATCGCTGCGCGATTGAATCAGTTAGCGCAAACGGATCCAGAGAGGTTTCGACCGTTGATGACTCATCTTAGCTTGATGGCTCCGTTCTGCCAGCTAATCTCGCCGATGCTTCAATCTATAACTCGCGTAGATAAATCAACACAAACTGACTTTTTTGATTCAAGTACCGTTACACCGCAAACTACAGTTTCAACGGGGCCCAAAAAACGAGGCCATGAGGGTGATAACGATGATAAAGCGAATGATGCACAAAGAAGAAAGCTAGCACCTCATTCATAAAAAATAAATACTGGCGCCTAATAGCTTAACCCTACAAAAAAGCCAATAGTTGGCTTTTTTAAGGGGTTAATTTAGCCAACAGTTGGCTAAAACTAAGGGTTAAGCTGAAATATAATACCTTTCTGGTCTTGTTTTAAGGTCTGACAAGTTGTGTGAAAAATGCTATTGTGCGCGCCCTTTCCTTATTCGTATGACCATTAATACTATAACGATAATAACGATAAACAGGAGTCTTTATGCCAGTATCGACAACCAAAGTACTATTGTCTGCCAGCGAAGCGGACTTTTCTAGGCCCAGTTTTTTAAATCAATTCACCCTCGACACCTGGGGTGAGGCTCTCCCTTCAGGGTTGACGCCTTTACATTTACTCGCTGAGCGAGGTGGAGAGAAAGGGCAAGCGAAGATTATGCAATGTCTTAAGGCAGCGGATGTCAGTTCACGCATGCAAGTTCAGCGTTTCTTTGAGCAAATATTTTCACCTACTGTGACAGACCAAAAATGCCCTATTGCTATGGAGCCTGTTTGTTTAGACGATGGGGTGATATACGGGGCAAGTAATAAAGAGGGGCAAGTGTATTTTGGCTATTTAAAAAATGGACAAGTGTTATTGGATTTGCTTTCTCGAAATGCCGGGCAGCGTTGCCCTTTGTCGAGACTTCCTATTAAGTGGGCAATGTATTTGCGTGATTTACCAGAAGAAATACGATGCATTTTAGTTGGGCCGCCTGAGAATGACAGTGCAAGCTTAAAACCAATTAATGATAGAGAGGCATTTAGAGCGATGCAAGGTGTTGAAGCGGAGAGTTTTTATCAGCGACTGATGGCTTCTGGTTTGTCCAATAGTCTGTTGTTGAAAGAGCAAGGAATGAACCGCTATCAAATAGAAAAAGGGGGGGGGTTATCCTCTTTGGAAGGCAGCTCACCATTGACACTCTTTGGCGCAGAAGACCTTGTGCAGCTATTATCCTTGCTTTATGGCGAGGATTTTTCACACGGGGCAGGGCTGGGCTTGATTCGCGCCATGAATGCACGCCGACCCGAAGCAGCGGGTTCTTGGGCTGATATCAGTGCATGGGTCAGATTGAATGAAATAGCTGAGGGTCTTGCCGTGATGGAGAAGCTGTTATTGACGCCGTGGTTTATGGCGGCACTCGCCGCTGATGAGATATTACGTAAAGCATTCATCGCGACGATGACGGCATGCCGACCCGACGAAGCGAGCTCTCAGGCGAATGTAAGCGTATTCTGCTTGTTGAGTGAAACGGCGCTGGGTGTTGCTGTGATGGAGAAGCTGTTATCGACAGCGTGGTTTATGGATGTACTCGCCGCTGATGAGATATTACGCAAAGCATTCATCGCGATGATGATGGCACGCTTATCTAAAGCAGCGGGTGAATGGGCTAACGTAAGCGCGTGGTACTTGTTGAGCCGAACGGTTGGGGGTACTGCCGTGATAGCGCAGTTGTTAGGGAGACGGTGGTTTATGGAGACACTCGCCGCTGATGCGGGGTTACGGAAAGCCTTTATCAGGACGATGATGGCACGCCGACCTGCAGCAGCGGGCACAGGGGCTAATGTAAGTGCATGGCTCTTATTGAGTGAATCGGCGAAGGGTACTGCCGTGATAGCGCAGCTGTTAGGATCGCCGTGGTTCATGGAAACGCTACAGGCAGATGTCACCTTGTTGCAGGATTTTACAGCGACGCTGTGCCAGCTTTTTCAAAATCAGTTATTTGTTGATGTTGCAAAAGACAATACTGTATTGCAGGAAGCACTGATTCCATTATCAACAACTATTTGTCGAGAATTGAGGGCTTTAGAAAATAGCGATGCGACCGCTTATCACCGGGCCATGGTTGGGCTTAGCCAACTGACTGTATTGTATGCGAAGATTTCTTCTGCTACACAGCCAAATAATGCCTCGTTCTTTGGTGATGGGCGAAAACGATCAGCTGATACCGCAGGTGGTAGCGAGGAAGGCAATGAGCCTAATAAACGTAGCAGAGCAGAGGATGGACCAGGGCCGAGTCGGACTTAATTTTATTCAGCCATAAACAGCTGTAGTGATTTCTTTTGGAATGTTATTGTTCGCGATGTCTTTCATGTATATGACAATAATTTTCTAATGATAGTGAGGATTTTTCATGCCAATGAGTACACTGAGCGTACTGCTTCATGCAGAGAAGACTGAATTTTCTAAGCAGCGCTTTATCAATTTATTTCCTCTCGACACCTGGAATGAGGCTCTCCCTTCAGGATTAACGCCTTTACATTTACTCGCTGAGCGAGGTGGAGAGAAAGGGCGAGCGAAGATTATTCAATGCCTTGAGGCCGCGGATGTTAGTTCACGCATGCAAGTTCAGCGTTCCTTTGAGCAAATATTTTCACCTACTGTGACAGACCAAAAATGCCCTATTGCTATGGAGCCTGTTTGTTTAGACGATGGGGTGATATACGGGGCAAGTGATGAAAATGACCAAGCGTATTTTGGCTATTTTCAAAATGGACAGGTGTTGTCAAATTTACTTTCTACTAATGAAGGGCAGCGTTGTCCTTCGTCAAGACTCCCTATCAAGTGGGCAGTGTATTTACGTGATTTACCAGAAGAAATGCGATGCACTTTAATTGAGCTGCCTGAGAATGAGGGTGCAAGGTTAAAGCCAATCAATGATAAAGCGGCATTTAGAGCGATGTATGGGGCTGAAACGGAGAGCTTTTATCAGCGGCTCACGGCTTATGGTTTGTCCAGTAATCTGTTGGTGAAAGAACGAAGAGGGAATCAGTATAAAATAGAAAAAGGGGTGGATTTATCTTTTTATGAGGGCTGTGCACCATTAACATTTTTTATGGCAAAAGACTTGGTGCGGCTATTACTGTTACTTTATGGTGAGGATTTCTCACGCGGGGCAAGACCAGGTTTGATTCGCGCCATGAATGCACGCCGACCCGAAGCTGCGGGCACTGGCGCTAATCAAAGTGCGTGGTATTCGTTGAGTGACAGGGCGGCGGGTGTTGCGGTGATAGCGCAGCTGTTAGGCGCGCCGTGGTTTATGGCGGCACTCGCCGCGGATGAGGGCTTACGACAAGCCTTTATCATGACGATGATGGCACGCCGACCCGACGCAGCAGGTGCTGGGGCTAATCAAAGTGCGTGGTTCTTCTTGAGTGTAGGGACTGAGAGTGTTGCGGTGATAGCGCAATTGTTATCGACGCAGTGGTTTGTGGATGCCCTGCAGTCAGATGCAAAATTACAAAAAGCCTTTGTCGCGACGATGAATGCACGCCGATCTGAAGCAGCGGCTACTTGGGCTAATCAAAGTGCGTGGCTCTTGTTGAGCAAAAAGCCTGAGGGTGTTGCAGTGATAGCGCAGCTGTTAGGCGCGCTGTGGTTTATGGCGGCACTCGCCGCTGATGAGGGCTTACGACAAGCCTTTATCATGACGATGATGGCACGCCGACCCGAAGCAGCAGGTGCTGGGGCTAATCAAAGTGCGTGGTTCTTTTTGAGCAGCACGGCTGAAGGTGTTGCCATGATAACACAGCTGTTATCGACGAGGTGGTTTATGGAGACCCTGGACTCAGACGCAGCATTACAAAAAGCATTTGTCACGGCGATGACGGCACGCCGACCCGCAGAAGCAGATGCTTGGGCTAACGAAAGTGCGTGGTTCTTGTTGAGCCGAACGGTTGATGGTACTGCCGTGATAGCGCAGCTGTTAGGATCGCCGTGGTTCATGGAAACGCTACAGGCAGATGTCACCTTGTTGCAGGATTTTACAGCGACACTGTGCCAGCTTTTTCAAAGTGAGTTATTTATTAATGTTGCAAAAGACAATGCTGCATTACAGGAAGCACTGATACCGTTATCTGCAATCATCCAGCGAGAACTGAGGGCTTTAGAAGCTAGGGACGCAGAAGTTTATCAGCAAGCCATGAACGGATTTCGTCAACTGACTGTATTGTATGCAAAGATTTCTCCTGCTACACAGCCAAATAATGTCTCCTTCTTTGGTGACGGGCGAAAAAGATCAGCTGATGCTGCAGGCGGTAGCGACGAAGGCAATGAGCCTAATAAACGTAGCAGAGCAGAGGGTGGGCCAGGGCCGAGTCGGACTTGATCTTATTCGGCCATAAACAACCGTAGTGATTTTTTTTTGAAAATGTTATTGTGCACGCCCTTTCTTATTCGCATGACTATCAATATTCTAACGATAATTAGGAGTTCCTTTCTATGCCCGTATCCACCATCAAGATGCTATTGTCTGCCAGCGAAGCGGACTTTTCTAGGCCCAATTTTTTAAATCAATTCACCCTCGACACCTGGAATGAGGCTCTCCCTTCAGGATTAACGCCTTTACATTTGCTTGCTAGGCGAGGCGAAGAGAAAGGGCGAGCGAAGATTCTTCAATGTCTTGAGGCCGCGGATGTTAGTTCTCGCATGCAAGTTCAGCGTTCCTTTGAGCAAATCTTTTTGCCTACGGTGACAGACCAAGAGTGCCCTGTTGCCATGGAGTCTGTTTGTTTAGATGATGGGATGATATACGGGGCAAGTGATGAAAATGACCAAGCGTATTTTGGCTATTTTCAAAATGGACAGGTGTTGTCAAATTTACTTTCTACTGATGAAGAGCAGCGCTGTCCTTCGTCGAGACTCCCCATCAAGTGGGCAGTGTATTTACGTGATTTACCAGAAGAAATACGATGCACTTTAATTGAGGTGCCAGGGAATAACGCGGCAAGCTTAAAGCCAATCAATGATAAAGCGGCATTTAGAGTGATGTATGGTGATGAAACGGAGAGCTTTTATCGGCGGCTCACGGCTTATGGTCGGTCCAATAGTCTGTTGGTGTACGAAGAAGAAATGAATGAGTACCAGCTAGAAAAAGGGGTGGATTTATCCCGTTATGAAGGCAGCGCACCATTAACATTTTTTATGGCAGAAGACTTGGTGCGGCTATTACCGTTACTTTATGGTGAGGATTTCTCACGCGGGGCAGAGCAGGGGTTGATTCGCGCCATGAATGCACGCCTACCCGAAGCAGCGGGTTCTACGGCTAACCTCAGTGCGTGGTATTTTTTGAGTGAAAGGGCGGCGGGTGTTGCGGTGATAGCGCAACTGTTAGGCGCGCCGTGGTTTATGGCGGCACTCGCCGCTGATGAGGGCTTACGACAAGCCTTTATCACAGCGATGAATGCACGCCGACCCGAAGCTGCGGGTGATGAGGCTAATCAAAGTGCGTGGTACTGCTTGAGCTCAACGCCTGAAGGTGTTGCTGTGATAGGGCAACTGTTAGGCGCGCCGTGGTTTATGGCGGCACTCGCCGCTGATGAGGGGGCACGACAAGCCTTTATCACGACGATGAATGCACGCCTCCCCGAAGCAGCGGGCACTGAGGCTAATCAAAGTGCGTGGTACTTGTTGAGCTTAACGCCTGAAGGTGTTGCGGTGATAGCGCAGCTGTTAGGCGCGCCGTGGTTTATGGCGGCACTCGCCACTGATGAGGGCTTACGACAAGCCTTTATCATGACGATGAATGCACGCCGACCCGACGCAGCAGGTGCTAAGGCTAACCTAGGTGCGTGGTTCTTGTTGAGCTTAAAGACGGAGGGTGTTGCGGTGATAGGGCAACTGTTAGGCGCGCCGTGGTTTATGGCGGCACTCGCGGCTGATGAGGGCTTACGACAAGCCTTTATCATGACGATGAATGCACGCCTACCCGGCGCAGCGGGTGCTAGGGCTAACTTCAGTGCGTGGTACTTGTTGAGCCAAAAGCTTGAGGGTGTTGAGGTGATAGCGCAGCTGTTATCGACGCCGTGGTTTATGGCGACACTCGCGGCTGATGAGGGCTTACGGAAAGCCTTTATCACGACGATGAATGCACGCCTACCCGACGCAGCAGGTGCTGGGGCTAACCTCAGTGCGTGGTACTTGTTGAGCTTAAGGGCAGAGGGTATTGCGGTGATAGGGCAACTGTTAGGCGCGCCGTGGTTTATGGCGATACTCGCGGCTGATGAGGGCTTACGACAAGCCTTTATCACGACGATGAATGCACGCGGACCCGAAGCGGGTGCTGGGGCTAACTTCAGTGCGTGGCTTTTGTTGAGTAACACAGCGGCGGGTGTTGGGGTGATAGCGCGGCTGTTAGCGACGCCGTGGTTTATGGCGGCACTCGCCGCTGATGAGGGCTTACGGAAAGCCTTTATCACGACGATGAATGCACGCCTACCCAAAGCCTTCACGAGGATGAAGGTACGCCGACTCCAAGCGAGTGCTCAGGCTAACCTCAGTGCGTGGTACTTGTTGAGCGAAACGGATGGAGGTGTTGCCGTGATAGCGCAGCTGTTAGGCGCGCCGTGGTTTATGGCGACACTCGCCGCTGATGAGGGCTTACGACAAGCCTTTATCGCGACGATGAATGCACGCGGACCCGAAGCGAGTGTTCAGGCTAATCAAAGTGCGTGGTACTTGTTGAGCCAAAAGCCTGAGGGTGTTGCGGTGATAGGGCAACTGTTAGGATCGCCGTGGTTTATGGCAATACTCGCGGCTGATGAGGGCTTACGACAAGCCTTTATCACGACGATGAATGCACGCGAACCCGAAGCGAGTGTTCAGGCTAATCAAAGTGCGTGGTACTGCTTGAGCTCAACGCCTGAAGGTGTTGCGGTGATAGGGCAACTGTTAGGCGCGCCGTGGTTTATGGCGATACTCGCCACTGATGAGGGCTTACGACAAGCCTTTATCGCGACGATGAATGCACGCGGACCCGAAGCGGGTGCTAGGGCTAACTTCAGTGCGTGGCTTTTGTTGAGTAACACAGCGGCGGGTGTTGCGGTGATAGCGCAGCTGTTAGGATCGCCGTGGTTTATGGCGATACTCGCGGCTGATGAGGGCTTACGACAAGCCTTTATCACGACGATGAATGCACGCGGACCCGAAGCGGGTGCTAGGGCTAACTTCAGTGCGTGGCTTTTGTTGAGTAACACAGCGGCGGGTGTTGGGGTGATAGCGCAGTTGTTATCGACGCCGTGGTTTATGGCGACACTCGCGGCTGATGAGGGCTTACGAGAAGCCTTTGTCACGACGATGACGGCACGCCTACCCGAAGCGAGTGTTTGCTGGACTAATGTAAGTGCGTGGTACTTGTTGAGCGAAACGGATGGAGGTGTTGCCGTGATAGCGCAGCTGTTAGCGACGCCGTGGTTTATGGCGACACTCGCGGCTGATGAGGGCTTACGACAAGCCTTTATCACGACGATGAATGCACGCCTACCCGAAGCGAGTGTTTGCTGGGCTAATGTAAGTGCGTGGTACTTGTTGAGCGAAAGGGATGGAGGTGTTGCAGTGATAGCGCAGCTGTTATCGACGCCGTGGTTTATGGCGACACTCGCGGCTGATGAGGGCTTACGAGAAGCCTTTGTCACGACGATGACGGCACGCCGACCCGCAGAAGCAGATGCTTGGGCTAACGAAAGTGCGTGGTTCTTGTTGAGCCGAACGGTTGATGGTACTGCCGTGATAGCGCAGTTGTTAGGGGCACCGTGGTTTTTGGAAACGCTACAGGCAGGTGACACTTTATTGCAGGATTTTATTGCGACACTGCTCCAGCTTTTTCAAAGTGAGTTATTTATTGATGTCGCAAAAGACAATGCTGCATTACAGGAAGCACTGATGCCGTTATCTGTAACTATTCATCGAAAATTGAGGGCTTTAGAAGATAGCGATGCGACCGCTTATCACCGGGCCATGGTTGGGCTTAGCCAATTGACTTTATTGTATGCGAAGGTTTCTCCTGCTGCGCAGGCAAATAATGTCTCCTTCTTTGGTGACGGGCGAAAACGATCAGCTGATACCGCAGGTGGTAGCGAGGAAGGCAATGAGCCTAATAAACGTAGCAGAGCAGGGCGCGGGTCTTCTCCTAGCCCTACTTAATTTGCTTGCCCATACGCGCCTAACATCTCACGCATTTTCGCTTTGATGATGTCGATGGCAATGCGGTTGGCGCCGCCGTGTGGCACGATGATGTGTGCGTAACGTTTGGATGGTTCGATGAATTGTTGGTACATGGGTTTGACGGTTTTTTCGTATTGATCTAGAACCGATTCGAGTGAACGTTCTCGCTCGATGATGTCGCGCTTTAAACGACGAATCAAACAGGTATCCAGTGGCGTATCCATGAAGATACGAATATCCATTAATTCACGTAGTACCTGATCAGTAAACAATAAAATACCTTCGAGAACAATAATGGCATGGTTACCTACTTCACGGACATCTTCACTACGGATATGTTGCGTATGATCATAGACGGGTACTTGAATCGTTTCACCGTCATGTAATTTTTTTAAGTGTTTGCACAATAGATCATGGTCAAAAGCATTGGGATGATCGTAGTTAGTTTGAGTGCGCTCTTCGAAAGAAAGGTGCTTTTGATCGCGGTAATAAGAATCTTCAGAAATCACTTCAACTTGCTTGGTTCCTAGCTCTTCGACGATCGTATTTGCCAATAAGCTTTTACCGGAGGCCGAAGCGCCTGAGATACCAATGATAATCGTGTTTTTCTGCATGAAGGTCGTCCTCTAGTTTTCGCGCATTCTACGGAATTACGATCGTTTCAGCAAGACATAGAGAGCACCTGTGCCCCCATCTTTGGCTTGTGCCGAAGAAAAGCCGAGCACCTTACGGACTTGCCGTAGCCAATGATTCACAAAATTCTTCAAAGGAGGAATCGCATGCCCCTGCGTGAGCCCTTTGCCGTGGACAATCAGCACACATCGCCAGCCAACTTGTTGTGCGCGTTCTAGGAATGCCGTCAGCGTGAGTTCAGCTTGTGCAATCGTGAAACCATGTAAATCACAGTTGGCATCAATCTCAATGTGCCCACGTTTTAATTGCGCGAAGACACGGTGCTGTAAACCCGAGCGTGAAAAACGTAAGATATCGTGACTGCTAACGTCGGCAGGCGTGGCGGCACTCATCATCGCTAAAGGTTTTAAGCCTTCACCTGTCTGGGTGGCAGGTCTTGCTGCAGGGCCATCAAATACCTGCATGGCCGCATGAAACTCCGCTTTTTCGTCATCGGAAATCTTGGGAGGCTGTTTTGACATGCTAAAATTCTATATACTCATGGTCCTTTTCGCAGTGTAGCATACGCATGAGTACAATCGGCACTTGGGTAGAGAAACTCGCCCAACAGTTTGAACAACATGATCTTTTTTATGGTCATGGCACAGATAATGCCTGGGATGAGGCGGTGCACTTGGTTTTAGGTGTCATGGCCTTGCCATTGGATAGTGATGAATCTGTTGCGAAACTGTCGGTTTCGCAAGCCCAACAACAACAATTAGAAAAATTAGCCAAACGTCGCATCGAAGAACGTATGCCGGTGTCTTATCTTTTAGGCGAAGCGCCATTTTTAAATTTATCGTTTAAAGTGACGCAAGATGTTTTAATTCCACGTTCACCTGTCGCTGAATTGATTGCGCAACAGTTTTTACCATGGATAGCGCCCCATCAAATAAAAAATATTGTCGATGTCGGTACGGGCTCGGCATGTATTGCGATTGCCAGTGCTGTGTATTGCCCACAGGCACAGGTTGATGCCATCGATATTTGTGACAAGGCCATTGCAGTGGCCGAAGAAAATGTGAAGCGACATGACCTTGCTGATCGCGTACATGTTTTAAAATGCAATTTATTTGATGGCTTGCCAGATAAGCGTTATGACATAATTATCAGTAACCCGCCGTATGTCCCTGATAGAAATCTTGCGCCACTGCCTGCAGAATATCAACATGAACCTATCGATTTGGCGTTGGCTTCAGGCGAAGATGGTTTGGCGCATACACGTTATTTATTGGCACATGCGAAAGATCATTTAACGGAACACGGTATTTTAATCGTTGAAGTGGGTGAGTCCGAAGAAGCTGTTAAAAAGGCTTTTCCTGAGCTGCCTTTAACGTGGGTTGAGTTTGCCCATGGTGGCGAGGGTGTGTTTATAATCGCAAAAGAGATGTTGTAACGGGGGCTGGTCTCCTTATCAAAAACGATCTTGTCATTCCAGAAATCGCGTAGCGATTGTCTGGAATCTAGGTCTCAGATATATTCCTTTGGGAAATGCCCGGTTGCGCACGAATGGTTGTTGAGGTTTTTTATTTTAAACGAGAGTAATAATATGGATAACAAAATAAACATCGCCGTTGTCGGCGCCACAGGTGAAGTGGGTAAAACCATGCTGACAATTTTAGCGGAACGAAAGTTTCCAGCAGAAAATATTCACGCATTAGCCAGTGATGAATCAGCAGGAGATGTGGCCACCTGTGGTGATCATGAGCTTGTTGTACAAGCCTTATCGGATTTTGATTTCTCACAAGTGGATATTGCTTTGTTCTCAGCGGGTGGAGAAATTTCCAAACAATATGCGCCGATTGCGGCAGAGAATAACTGTGTGGTGATTGATAATACGTCGGCATTCCGCTTAGATGATGATGTGCCGTTAATTATTCCGGAGATCAATGAAGAGCGTATCATTGATTTTCGTAAGCGAAACATCATCGCAAATCCAAATTGCTCTACGATACAAATGTTGGTTGCATTGAATCCTATCCATGTGTCAGTGGGCATTGAGGCGATTCACGTGTCGACTTATCAGGCGGTATCGGGCGCGGGGCGTGCCGCGATCAGTAAGCTCGCTTATGAAACAACGCAATTGATTGCAGGGCAGGCTGATGAAGATTCCGTAGATATTTCTTCCGAACAAATCGCGTTTAATGTGTTGCCGTGTATCGGCGAGTTAACAGAGTCAGGCTTTTCACAAGAAGAAATGAAAATGATTCAAGAGACACATAAGATTTGGCAGGATGATAGTATCCAAGTGAGCGCAAGCTGTGTGCGTGTCCCCGTGTTCTTTGGGCATGCCGAAGCAATTCATGTACAAACCAGCGATCCGATGACAGTAGAAGAGGCGACAACATTACTGAAAGATGCTCCTGGGGTGCAGCTCTTACCTGCTGATGAATGGCCAACGCCCATTTCGCATGGGGTGGGTACAGACGATGTGGCTGTGGGGCGCTTACGAAATGACTTAAACAACCCTCATGGGTTCAATTGTTGGACAGTGTCTGACAATGTACGTAAGGGGGCAGCCCTTAATGCCATACAGATTGCAGAATGTTTGATAAAAGATCACTTTTAGTAAGGCTATGATTTTAAACGCATTTTTTAAATATTTTGCTTGAAATTCCACCATATTATCTCCTCGGTGATGGCGTTTTCTGCTGGGATTCGGTAGAGTATCAAGTGTGAAGGGGCATGGGTTTAGAGAAAACATAAAGACTAAGTTTTTTCACCGAAAGCCAGGTTTTGTTAAGATTTCCTTAAGCTTTCGGTGTTATCCTAAAACCATGTTAAATAGTAGTCGCTTAAATAGCGGAGTTAGTATGCCAAGTTACCACAATCAATTACAGCGCATGGGTGGCAGAGTTGAAGATGAGCTCGACCAAAGTGTTGTGCATCATCGCAGCCCAGTGTCAGCCGTGAATCGTTTATCTTCTTACGTGCACGCTACAACCGTGCTGAGTGAGGCTGGCAAAGTTTCTGCGTTACAACCGAACGCATCTACCGCAGGTTATGTCGCAGCATCCCTAGATAGGGCGGCAACTGCAAACGCAATGAATCCCGGTAAAGGCAATGACGCGGCAAGCCCAACGCAACGTCCTAGCCCTTACTCGTGATAACTTAGTAATCTCCTTGCTTCGTGTGAAAGCGGCCTACTTGTTAGGCCGCTTTCTTTTTTGTAGGTATATCCGCATGCGTTTAGCATTAGGCATAGAATACGACGGCACCCTTTACCATGGCTGGCAGTCACAGCCCGATCGCTCCTCAGTGCAAGCTACACTAGAACAGGCATTAAGCTGTGTTGCCGATCAACCTATTCAAGTGATGTGCGCAGGGCGTACGGATGCCCGCGTGCATGCGCTAGAACAAGTAGTGCATTTTGATACCACTGCAAACCGTAAACCGATTGCCTGGGTATTTGGAACGAATACAGAATTACCTTCTTCTATTGCCGTTAAATGGATGCGGGAAGTGAGTGAAGATTTTCATGCCCGTTACAGCGCAGTGCAACGCCACTATGAATATATCATTGATAACTCCCCTACACGTTCGGCACTCTGGTGTCAGCGTATGGCATGGGAACGTCGTACCTTGGACGCCGAGCGTATGCATCTGGCAGCACAACACCTGCTTGGCGAGCATGATTTCAGTGCCTTTCGCGCGAGTAGTTGCCAAGCGAAAACCCCGGTTCGGCATATGACGCGTGTGGATGTTGAACGTCATGGTCATCGGATAGTGGTGAGTTTGAGTGCGAATGCCTTTCTGCATCATATGGTGCGCAATATCGTGGGTGTTTTATTGCACATTGGCAAGGGGGAGGCGGAGCCCGAATGGGTTAATACACTGCTGGATAGCCGAGATCGCAAGCAAGCGGCCAACACAGCGCCGGCATGTGGCTTATATCTTGCCAAGGTTGATTATCCCAGCACACTTTTAACCCGCCCATAGTTTGATATACTGGGCGTTGATACAGAACAAGGTTTAACCAGATGAGTTGGTTGGAAAAATTAATTCCCGGTCTCGGGGACAGTGCGAATAAAAAGGGTGTGCCAGAAGGTGTGTGGAGTAAGTGCACACAATGCCAGGCCGTGTTGTATAAACCTGAGTTAGATCGCAATTTTGATGTTTGCCCCAAGTGTGGCAACCACGGTCGTATTACTGCCCGCCAACGTTTGGATACTTTCTTTGATGAAGGTGGACGCATAGAGATTGCCAGTGATGTTGAAGCCGTCGATCGTTTAAAATTCCGCGACAGTAAAAAATATAAAGATCGTTTAACTGCCGCATTGAAAAAAACGGGTGAGCGAGAAGCGCTACTGGTGATAGCAGGTCAGGTTAAATCAATCCCGGTTGTCGCGGCTGCGATGGACTTTCAATTTTTAGGTGGCTCCATGGGTGCCGCGGTTGGTGAACGTTTTGTGCAAGGTGTGCATCATAGCTTGGCACACAAGCAACCTTTTATTAGTTTTTCTTCAAGTGGTGGCGCACGTATGCAAGAAGGCTTAATGTCTTTAATGCAGATGGCGAAAACCAGTGCTGCGTTGGCAAAACTCCGTGAAGCAGGATTACCGTTTATTTCTGTGTTAACCCACCCAACAACCGGTGGTGTGACGGCGAGTTTTGCGATGCTGGGTGATATTAATATTGCAGAGCCTAATGCACTCATTGGTTTTGCCGGCCCGCGCGTGATTGAGCAAACGGTGCGAGAACAGCTTCCAGAAGGGTTTCAGCGTAGCGAATTCCTACAAGAAAAAGGCGCCATTGACATGATTGTTGACCGACGTGATATGCGTGATACAGTCGCGCGATTACTCGCAAAACTCTGTCATATTCCTGAAAGTCAATGAATCTAGCGAATTGGTTACAACGTTTAGATTCGCAGCAAGCGCGTGTGGATTTTAGCATTTTAAAACAGATCGCTGAAAAACTCGAGCTCAATACATTTACCTGTCCGGTTGTTACCGTTGCAGGGACTAATGGCAAAGGTTCATGCGTTACCTTGCTAGCCGCAATAGCGAAGCAATCTGAATTACATGTCGGTCATTTTATCTCACCACACTTATTGCATTACAACGAGCGCATTCAGGTTGACGGTCAGCCGTTAGACGATGCAAAAATTTGTGAAGCGTTTCAAGTGATAGAACAAGCATGTGGCGCCCATCAGTTAGGTTATTTTCAATGGACAACCTTGGCGGCGTTGTGGTTATTTAAACATGCTAACTTGGATTTATTGGTGTTAGAGGTTGGATTGGGCGGGCGCTTTGATCCAGTCAATCTGATTGACCCGACACTCTCTATTATTACAAATATTGATCTCGACCATATACCCATCTTGGGAAACACGCGAGAACAGATTGCCTTAGAAAAAGCAGGTATTCTACGCGAAGAAACCCCAGTTATTTATGGTGATCGTGAACCGACAGCAACCCTATTACAATCTATACAAGAGAAACAATGTCCCCATTATTTATGGTCACGTGATTTTGATTACCATGTGCAGGAACATGAATGGGCGTGGCACACGAAAAAACAGCGTATGGCACAATTGCCACACCCCATGATCTCTGCGCACAATGCAGCAATGGTGTTGATGGCGGTAGATGTGTTACGTCAACAGGGGTTAATGATTTTACCAGAAGCGATACAAGACGGATTACGCAATGCTTATGTGCCTGCACGGCAGCAAGTGATGGTACATTCTGTGTGTGAACATATATTGGATGTTGCACACAATCTTCAATCGGTTGCCTCATTGGTGGATTGCTTAAAAAATCGTGCTTGTTCAGGCAAGACCTTGGCGGTATTTGGTATGATGGCAGATAAGCCGGTTCATGCGTGTTTGCAACGCATGGCACCGCATGTGGATGCTTGGTTTTTTTCTAGTGTGCCGAACACGCGTACAGCCTCTGCCGAGAATTGTGCTGCGGCACTGCCACATGCCAAAACGACATGTTTTGACTGTATCACTTCAGCTTATCAGGCTGCATTGGCTGTAGCAGGGCCTAATGATAGGCTGGTGGTGTTTGGTTCGTTTCGCACTGTCGAAGCAGTTCTGCTACAATCCCGACTTGAATTGATAGAAGAGGTTACCGATGGAAATTAAGCTTAAACAGCGTTTGGTAGGTGGTATTGTTTTGTTGGGTTTGCTGATGATGTTGGCGCCGTTATTTTTACATCATGGGGCTAAAACACCCAAGCCTCAATCCTTGGCGACCTTGTTGCCACAGCATATGCCCGAAGAAAAAGCGGCACAGCAAACCATTGACTTTAAACCGGTGACTCAGCCTGTTAAACCAGTAGCTGAGAAAGCTTCTGAGGTGCCGCAACAAGCTGTTTCACCTGCTGCAACACCAGAACCGATTCCTATGTTCATTAACCGTCAGGCAGCGCATGAACAGCAGGTTCAGCAAGCGCAAGCCGCACAAGCCGCTGCGTTTTTAGCGGGGGCATCGGAATCAGTCCCACCTGCGGTGATTGAAAAGCCAAGCCCTGTGACTAAAAAACCGAAGCATGTCGCAAAAAAAATATCTCCAGTAAAGAAAACAAAAAAAGTAGTGAGCGTTAAACCCGCTGCGGATACCACGCAATGGTTTGTGCAACTCGGCAGTTTCCAAGAATTCCATCGTGCGGAAGTGTTACGGTTAAAATTATTTCACGCACAATTTCCTGCGATGATTCGCGCGAATAAAACAGCGAAAGGGATGTTTTATCGTGTCTTATTAGGACCCACACCTAATCGTTCTACAGCGACATTGCTGATGCGACAAGCTAAACATGAGCGTGGGATCAAAGGTTTTGTCACTCATTTACCTAAGTAGGTCAAATAATGATTGCTGTTGATTACGTTATTTTAGGATTGATTGGTTTTTCTGGCTTCGTTGGTTTAATGCGTGGTTTTGCGCGCGAAGTGTTATCACTAATTAGCTGGGCCCTAGCTTTCTGGTTAGCTATGCATTTTAATCAAGCCTTGTCGGTTAATTTAAAATCTTGGATACACCAGGGGGTGACACGTACGACGGTGAGCTTCTTGTTGATTTTCTTGGGCGTCTTAATTCTGGGTTGGATGATTGGCTTGTTGATTCGCTTGTGTATGCAGGCCGATCAAAAAAGCGGTTGGGATCGCTTGTTAGGCTTATTGTTTGGTGCGCTACGTGGGATTGTTGTGGTTTTAGCGATGGTTTATCTCATTGATGGCACTGCGCTAGCGGAGCAAAGCTGGTGGCAACAATCAACTTGGGTGAAACCCTTTAACGATTCGCTTAAACAAGTTTCTGCTTATTTACCTGCACTGCCGCACTTCGATACCCAGCAATAAGGGTGTCGTCGTCAATTAGCGCCAAAAAGAAAAAACATACTGTAGCCACTTATCACATGAGCTTGGTGGCAAGTGTTGTCGCGCTTTCAAATCATCAAGCTGCGTTAATACCGTTGAAAAGATCAATGGAATACACACGGTGCTAACCAGCATTAGGATCGCCATATGCACACTTTCTAAGTGTTGTGCGACGCCAGCGATGTGTGAAATATCGACCAAGGCGGTGATCAAAGAAAACAGTAACATATAGACAAGTAAGGGTGCGACAAAAATACATGCTGTACGCCACCAATTTCCCCACACTAAATCGCTGCTGTATTTAAACGCTTTCCACCAACGCATATCCGTTGTCATGACAACGGGCAAATAAAATTGTGTGACAATTAACATGATGATGCCTGGCACAACCAGGGCAACAAACCCTAAGGCTGTTAGCACCGCAGATAATACAAAAGCGATCACGATGATGGGAAATTTACGCACGGCTTGGGTGATGCTGCGCAGCATGGAGGCGGGACGTCCGTGACGTAAGTCATCTAGCATGACGTAAATGGATGCACCAAGCCATGTAGAGAGTAAACCAATTAAAGGCAGGGTGTACCAGTGGGCAGGACGATCATAGACGGCTTGGCCAATGTGAACATGAATATGGTGTGCGAGTTGAGCGTGGCCAAACAGGACGCAGATAATGACAACAGCAGCGGTTAAAGGAAATAAGCGCGGTAGGCTTTGTAACCATAGTCGAAAACTGTTTGCGAGTACGTCGAGCATAGTGAGGGGTTGTGGTGTTTGCGTCATGCCAATCTTCTCCCTTGATGATTTGTTCTCTTATCTTAATCGATTTGTGGACGATAACTCAACGCTTCGTGCAAGTGTTCAGGCAGGATGTGCGGGCTTTGCGCTAAATCTGCAAGGGTTTGCGCTATTTTAAGGAGTCGATGGTAGACGCGCCAAGAGAAGCCCATTTTTTTGTGGGCATCTTGCAGTAAACTCTGAGCATCTTTAGTGCACATCTGTGCCATGTTTAAGTCTTGAGTATTCAGTGCGGCATTGAGTTTCCCTTGGCGTTGATATTGAGTGGTTTGTGCCGCAGCAACTTGTTCGCGTATCACGCTAGATTTTGGGCCCGTATTCTTTTCAGATGTATTAATGGGTGTGGTATAGATTGCAATGTGCAAGTCGATGCGATCGAGTAAGGGCCCAGAAATACGAGATTGGTAACGTTTGACTTGATCGGGGGAGCAATAACAATCTTGTTGGGGGTTGGTAAGGTGGCCGCAAGGGCAAGGATTCATCGCCGCGATCAGCTGAAAATCAGCGGGAAAAGTTATTTGGTAACCGGCACGCGCAATATTGATGGCGCGACTTTCTAAGGGTTCGCGTAGTGATTCTAATACATTGCGATTGAATTCAGGCAGTTCATCTAAAAATAGGACACCATGATGTGCCAAAGAAATCTCACCAGGTCTTGGTGTTGATCCGCCGCCGACGATGGCGACGCCAGAAGCAGAATGATGGGGCGCACGAAAGGGGCGTTGGGCAAAAGTAGTGGGATCAAAACGATTAGACAAAGATTGTATGCTGGCGACAGTCAATGCATCGGCATGGTTTAACAAGGGTAAAATACCCGGTAGTCGATTGGCAAGCATACTTTTACCACTCCCAGGCGGACCACTCATTAAAAGACTGTGCCCACCTGTAGCAGCAATCATGAGTGCACGTTTTGCTTGTGTGTGCCCAAGAATGTCTTGCAGGTTATAGTGAGGTTCTTCAGGCGCTGTCGGCGTTTTCATCGCTTGTGGCAACAAGCTTGCGATCCCTGTCAGGTGCTCACAAACAGCCAATAAATTGGGTGCCGCATACAGGCGAGGGTGATTGACTAACGCGGCTTCATCCGCATTGTCTATGGGTATTACACAAGCGCGCCCACCCGATTTGCTGTGAACGATCGCAGGAAATAATCGAGGGCAATGACGTAATTCACCGGATAATGCGAGCTCGCCAAATAATTCATAATCAGCTAAGTCTTTACATGCGAGTTGTTTCGATGCAACGAGAATCCCAATGGCAATCGCCAAATCAAATCCTGCGCCTGCTTTGGGTAAATCAGCGGGCGCCAAACTCACTGTGATTCGGCCGACTGGGAACGTAAATTGATTTTGAATAATCGCACTGCGTACACGATCTTTGCTTTCTCGTACAGCCGTTTCTGGTAAGCCAACGAGTGTGAATCGCGGTAACCCTGGGGCAATATGTGTTTCAACCGTCACTAATGGGGCGTGGAGATTAGCGGCTGCGCGAGCGTAAGTAACGGCGTATTTGTTCATGAGGCTCCTTTTTTCTTGTTATTTCGGCTTTTAGCCGGAATATCCTGAATATACTGTTGTAAATCAGCGAGGTATATTCTGATCCCGCAGACTTTTTTCTAAAGAAGCGATGCGTTCTAGTAGTTGATCAAGCAAATCCCGCTGTCTGTCAAACTCTTCTCGTGTGACAATATGCATCTCTTTAAGAAAGCCTTGTAAAATGTCATGCATGTGGCTTCGGCATTGTTCGCGGCTGCTGTCGAGAGAGTTGGGTAAGACATCACACAGCTTATCTAATAGGTTTTCTAGGATAGGTGGTTTTTTCATGCGGTTATTCTCCAAAAAATACAAAGAAGGACAGTCTAAATAAATTGTTTCGTGCTGCCAACAGTTGTATACTGCGTTTTCGCTAAATAGGTGTGCCATATGTTAAGACTTCTGCCCGCTACTTGCCGAGGTGTGATCGGACTCGTCCTTTGTGCCGTATTTTCGGTGCTCTGTACCGCGCCCGTTTTTGTTTTTGTTATTCCTAAATATCTTCTGCCTTTCCACCGCTGGCGTTTGTTCTGGTCGCGTGTCATGGATTATTCCCCAAGTCGATGGGCGTATTGTTTAGCGTTCACGTTAAAATTACTGGGCAACATCAGTTGGGATGTGAGAGGGACGGAACAACTCAGCCGAGAACAATGGTATATGGTCATGTCTAATCACCAGAGCTGGGCAGACATTGCAATTCTATACATTGCATTACGCGGAAAGATACCTTTGCTGAAATTTTTCATGAAACGGCAATTGCTGTGGATTCCTTGCGTGGGTTGGTCATGCTGGCTGTTAGGCTATCCTTTTGTGTATCGCTATACACGTGACTTTCTCCGGAAACATCCCGAGAAGAAAGGCAAAGATTGGGAGAATACAAAGAAAGCCTGTGAAAGATTACAATGGGCACCGGTCTCTATTATTAACTTTGCAGAAGGCACGCGTCTTACGCCAGAAAAACATGCCCGCCAAGCATCACCGTATCAGCATTTACTTGCGCCTAAAGCGGGTGGGACAGCCTACACCTTGGAGGCTATGCAGCATAAAATACAGACTTTGTTAGATATTACCTTGGTTTATAGGCCGGGCGCTATTTCTTTCTGGCGTTTGTTTTCAGGGGAAATTAAACAAATCACGGTAGACGTTGATGTGTTGCCTATTACTGATGACTTGGTTGGGGAGTATCAAAAAGATCGTGTGTTCCGTAAGCATTTTCAGGCCTTCCTGAATACACGCTGGCAACGTAAAGATGCCTTGATTGATGCGGTTAAGCGAGCATAGCGATGAAACTAACGATTGCGACACGCAAGTCACCATTAGCAATGGCACAAACACATTGGGTGGCTGCACAGTTGCAACAGCACTATCCTGATGCTGACATTGAACTGTTGCCTTTATCAACGCGTGGCGACGAAGTCTTAGATAAATCATTAGCAGAAATCGGCGGCAAGGCTTTATTTTTAAAAGAATTAGAAATGGCCATGCTAGATGGGCGTGCAGATATGGCTGTACACTCACTAAAAGATATGCCAGCAGATTTGCCTGAAGGTTTATGTTTGGCCGGTGTTTGCGAACGCGTGGATCCGAGAGATGTTTTTGTGTCAGCTAAAGCAAATTGTTTAGCTGATTTACCGGCGGGTAGTGTGATTGGCACAGCCAGTCCACGTCGGCAATCGCAGCTGCTACATGCCTACCCGGCCTTACGCGTGCAAACGATACGTGGCAATGTACAAACGCGCCTTGATAAGTTGTATGCCGGAGAAGTGGATGGCTTATTGTTAGCGGCTGCGGGCTTATTACGCCTAGATTTGATGGCGGAAATCAAAGATTATTTGTCAGTGGAAGATTTTTTGCCGGCTATCGGCCAAGGTGTTTTAGCCATTGAGTGCCGCAGTGAAGATGTCAGCCTACAACAACAGCTCCAGCCCCTCATTCATGGGCCAACCTGGGTTACTGTGCAGGCGGAGCGCGCTTTGAGTGCACGATTACAAGCAAGTTGTCATTCGCCACTAGCGGCTTATGCGACTCTCTCAGAAGATACGTTAACACTAACTGCAATGGTCGGTTCACTGGATGGAAAGCAACATATCACGCAAACCTTGCAAGGCGATGTGAATGTGCCCGTGGAACTTGGCGAACAAATGGCTGAAGCCTTATTGGCACAAGGCGCGGCGCCGCTTTTAAAACAAACAGGTTAGTATGCAAAAATTACATCCCAATTTTACGCGTTTGCTTGAGTTACTTGCCGATGGTGAATATCACGATGGTACTTCATTGGGCGCGCAGCTAGGTATCACACGAGCGGCTGTATGGAAGTTTATTCAGAAATTGATGCAGTATGGGATCGAGGTCGACAGCATCAAAGGCAAGGGTTATCGGCTGGCAACCCCATTCAGTTTATTGGATGCAAAGAAAATTACACAAAATTTGACACACCCTAGACAGGTGCAGGTTGCCGTATTTGAAAAACTGGATTCAACCAATCGGTATTTGCGCGATCTCGGTGACATTGTTTGCCCGCAAGCTTGTGTCGCTGAGACGATGTTAGCAGGACGAGGGAGGCTAGGGCGTCACTGGGTTGCGCCATTTGGCCAAAACCTCTATTTTTCCTATGCTTTTCCTTTTCAAAAGGATATTAGTGAATTGGCTGGATTGAGTTTGATTGCAGGTCTTGCGACGGTGGCTGCACTTAAACAGTGTATGCCAGATATCCCATTTGCATTAAAATGGCCTAATGATGTATTGGTCGGTGGTAGCAAGCTGGTAGGTATTTTGGTGGAGGTACAAGCTGAATCCAATGGGGCGTGTACCGCGATTATTGGTATTGGAGTGAACGTCAATATGTCAATGCAAACGCCCGCATCAGCGGAGATAAGCCAAGCATGGGCATCATTGTTCTCAGTCAGTGGCCAGAGTACCGATAGGAATCTATTGGCAGCGCTCTTGCTTGATCAGTTGAATGTATCTCTTGACCGTTTTGTTGAGACAGGTTTTAGTGACTTTGTGGCGGAGTGGGAATGCGCAGACTGTCTGCTTGGCCAAGAAATCACAGTGAAAAATCATGATAAACAATGGCAAGGTCAGGTTTTAGGTGTGAATACCTTGGGACAATTACGATTGTTAACAGAAAATGGAGAAGAAAAAACAATTTCCGCGGGCGACACGACGATTTTGAAGAAAAATAGCGAGAAACCCCTATAAAAACCGCATTTTTTGAGCACAAGTTGCGCAAACCCCTTAAAAAATAGGGTTTTTTTCGTTTTTTCATTGAAAAAGTCTCGCAATACGCATTTTCTATGTTATCTTACCGTTAACTGGTGTTTAGCCAGTCAAATGTACAACCCTTAAATTTGATCCAAGGAGAGCCCTATGCCTGCAAAGAAAAAAGTTGCTGCCAAGAAAACGACAGCAAAACGTAAAACACCTGCGAAGAAAGTAGCTGCTAAAAAAACAGTAGCCAAGAAAGCAGTTGCTAAAAAAACAGTAGCTAAGAAAGTAGTTGCGAAGAAAGCGGTTGCTAAAAAAGCAGTTGCTAAAAAAGCAGTTGCTAAAAAATCAGTTGCTAAAAAAGTAGTGGTTAAGCCTAAGAAATTAGCAACTTCACCGATTGCTACACAATTTTCAAAGTCTATGATGCTTGCAGAAATTACCGAATTTGTTGGTATTTCTAGAAAAGAAGGCGCGGCTTTCCTTGAAGCAATGTCTAGCTTGATTGGTCGTCACATTCACAAACGTGGTGTAGGTCGTTTCGTACTACCTGGTTTGTTGAAAATCGAAGTGAAAGTGAAACCTGCGACGAAAGCGCGTAAAGGTATCAACCCATTCACTGGCGAAGAAATGATGTTCAAAGCGAAACCAGCACGTCGTGTTGTTAAAATTCGTCCTTTGAAAAACCTTAAAGAAATGGCAGCTTAATCCCTACTTTCTTGAAAAAGGCCGCTTTAGCGGCCTTTTTTTATCGCACGCTTAACTGAGGTTATCTAGGATAATGAATGAGGAGTGGTGGCGGGGTGTTTATCCAAAGTACCAGCTGTCAAAGCCCTGATACTCGTGCTGCAGTACGAGTACTGTACACGGGGTTACTTTCCAATATCTTATGGCTAGTATGCCATAGTGCTTATCGAGGACTTTCAAATTAAACAACGTGACAGTTGGTGCTTTGGAAAACATGCCCCCCACCGCTCTACAAATCTTGTATGTAATGAGTTCAGTATTCTTGACCCCACAGCTCAAATCAAGGACACTAATCCAACTGTATTTTTAGGAAAAAACCATGGTTGCATCAATTGGAAAAATGTTTGGTCGTTCACCTTTACGCCCGCTACAAAAGCATATGGAGAAGGTGTGTGAATGTGTCACAACGCTTACGCCATTCTTTGAGGCTGCTGTTGCCGGAGAGTGGGATAAGGCGAGAGAGCGTCAGACGGAGATCTGTCGTTTAGAAGATGAGGCGGATGAGCTTAAGAAGAAAATGCGCTTAAACTTGCCAACGGGTTTGTTTTTGCCTGTGGCGCGTTCAGATTTGCTGACGCTGCTTGCCCTGCAAGATCGGATTGCGAACAAAGCAGAAGATATTGCGGGCTTAATGACGAGCCGTCGTATGCAGCTGCCCAGTAATATAAAAGAAAACATGCTTGCATTGTTGCGTCGTTGTTTGGATACGGCAGAACAAGCTAATAAAGCCATCCATGAGTTAGATGAGCTGTTGGAAACAGGGTTTCACGGCACAGAGGTGGATATTGTTTCTGCGATGGTGACCGAGCTATGCGCTTTAGAGCAAGATACGGATGAGCGACAGGCTGCGATCCGAGAAGTTTTGTTCGCGATGGAAAAAGACTTGCCGCCTATCGAGGTGATTTTTCTTTACGAATTAATTAAATGGTTGGGTGATTTGGCTGATCGTGCTAAATCAGTCGGCGATTATCTTCAATTGATCGTTGCGAAATAATGATGCCTCATGCCCCCCTGTTGATTACCTTAGCCAGCATTCTTGGTTGTTTGCTGGTTTTTAGTTTGGGTGCAAACGAAATCGCGAGCATTTTCAGTGCTGCATTGGGTGCTAATGCAATGACTGTGCGTTATGTCATTCTGATTGCTTTGGGTTTTGAGTGTGCCGGTGCAATCTTTGGTAATGGTTTAGTCTCTTCTACCATGCGGTACGGCATTGTCGACATGAACACGGTGCATGCACATGCACAATTGCTAACAATTAGTTTATTTGCAATCCTGCTTTCTGGTCTGACGTGGATGTTTATCACCACGTTTTTAGGTTTGCCCGTTTCAATTATGCAGACGGTCATTAGTGCGATTGTGGGTTGCAGTATGTTGAGCTTTGGGACTTACGCGGTTCATTGGGGCGTGGTTGCTAAACTTGCCATCAGCTGGGTTGTGACCCCGATTATGGCTGGCGTGATTGCCAGCTTATTGGTGCACGGCGTACTGCGTACCATGCTAAATATTCCTCACCCATTTACCCTGGTTAAGCGGAATGCGCCTTTGCTCTTGTTTGGTTTTGGTTTTATTTTCACATTTATTGCGATTATTCATGGTTTAAATCATTGGCACTATATATTGACTGCGCGGCAGCAATTTATGTTGTCGTTTAGTTTTGGGGCAGTGTTGTTGTTTTTTGGTAAGCGCCTAATTAATCGGGTGGCATTTGATGTGCAACTTGGGCGCCAGGTTGAATATCAGCAAGTTGAAAAAATCTTTAGTATTTTGGTTGTGTTTGCGACGTCTGCTATGTTGTTTGCGCATGGTGCCAATGATTTAGGTGATGCCTTGGGGCCGTATGCTTTGTTGTTGGATCGTTTTGTGAAAGATGGTCATGTACTTGCAACGGGGGTGCTGCCTTGGTGGATGATTAGCGGTGCGTGCATTGTGATGGTTCTTGGTTTGTTGATGATGGGACACCGCGTCATTGCAACAGTAGGACAGCAGATCACCTTGCTGACGCCATCACGGGCATTTATTGCGACCTTCGCAGCAGCGATTACCAGTATCCTGGCTGGCAGCATGGGTTTAGAAGTTTCTGCGACACAGATTTTTGTGGGTGCGATTCTTGGGGTGGGTTTATCTCGCGGCACGGCTGCCGTGCAATTCAAAACCGTGCGTCATATTGTGCTTGCCTGGGTGTTAACGTTTCCGCTGGTGGCGACGCTGGCGATGTTTTACTTTGTCTGTATGCAGGTTGTCCTGACCTGAGTTTTTTATTTACCCTATTAGCTCTGTCACTCCAGAAAATGTGTAGCATTTGTCTGGAATCTCCAGCTGCACATATTTTATATACGATACTATCGTATACTTTTCTTGAAAACTATCCGACAGTATCGTATACTTTAGCTTCTTATTATACGATAGTATCGGATAGGTGCTTGCTATGACGCTAGAATCCCTGCTTCACGAATCCAACCCGTGGTGGGAAGACAAATATGCTTTTGCTGACGTCATTGAGCGCGATAAAGTGTTAACGCCACTTTACCCGTTATTGATGACACCTGATGTCGTGTTGTTAACTGGCTTACGGCGTGTGGGTAAAACAGTCACCATGAAATGCCTGATCCGTTACCTGATTGAGCACCACAATATTTCCCCACAACATTGTTGTTACATCAGCATGGATGAATATCAATTGCGAGGGAAGACATTGTTTGATGTCTTGGATGCATACCGTCAGTGCATGAAACTTTCTGTCAAAGAAAAAGTATATATGTTCTTTGATGAAATCACTTACATCGAAGATTTTCAGCATCAATTAAAAAATCTCTATGATCGGGGAAATCAAAAATGCATTGTGTCTTCTTCAAGTAGTTCATTATTAAAAGATGATAGTGCGTATTTAACGGGAAGAAAGCGCATCATAGAAATTAATCCATTAGACTTTGAGGAATACCTGCAGTTTAAAGGTGTTGTACTTGGGACGGCGGATAAAGGGCTGCAAGAACAATATTTTCTTGATTACATGCAAATTGGTGGTATGCCAGAATATGTGTTAAATGGTGATCGTGATTATCTCATGAGTTTGGTCGACGATATTTTGATGAAAGACATTGTGGCACGTCACAAAATACGTCACCCAGATATAATACGACAGTATTTTATTTTGTTGATGGAGCGTGCTGGCAAGCAAATTAGCATTAATAAAATAGCTAATATTCTTGGTATATCACCTGATACAGCGAGCCGTTATTTGGGGATGTTTGAAGATACGTATTTAATTCACTTGGTTTCTCGTTTTGGAAAAACGAATGAAACATTGTTATCACAGAAGAAGGTGTATGCCACAGATTTGGGCATGCGACATATTGTGGTAGGCTTTCGAGATAAAGGCGCGATTTTTGAAAATATTGTTTTCATGAAGATTAAACATAGACAGCCTAAATACCTCTACGTGGATGGACAAGAGATCGATTTTATTTACGACGATACTTTATTAGAGGCCAAGTTTAATCGGGACTTGGAAGGGAAGCAGTTAAAAGCTTTTGAAAATTATTCGATAAGACATAAGAAAATTGTTCACGGTTGCCTTGAGTTGGATCAGCTTGCAGGAGTATGTTGAATGTTGATTATTGAGTTAACGTATAAAAAATCTTTGGATGAAGTGAATCATTTTTTAGATGCACACATCAATTTTTTAGATAGATATTATGCTCAAGGTATATTTATTGCTTCTGGTCCTAAAAATCCACGAGATGGTGGAATTATCTTGGCGTCAGGTGATAAAGAAACTATTTCTAAAATAATTTGCAACGATCCATTTTATCAGCAAGAAATTGCGGATTATAAAATTACTCAGTTCGAGCTAAGCAAATACGATCAGCTTTTTGAGAGCATCATTAGACATCTTGACTAAGAGCAGAAATTTAGAAAACCTATTAAGGCTTTAACAAGCTTCGCAGGCGATCGCGATTATCCTCACTGAAAACCTCTTTGCGCTCAAGGATGGTCATATCCAAGCCGCGAGGGCAATCTCCGAAATGTTCATTAATGCGTTTTATCAATGTTGGGTGCAAGAAGAGATCGCGTCTTTCTGCTGCGTCACAAGGGACTTGTATGCTGCCAGTGTAAGGTGAGTGGGCATGAAGGCCACCCTCCGCCCAAAAGAAGGGAAACCGGAATGCTGAATGTTCACCAAACCAAGCACTCTTTCGGGTACGATCATGTTCAACAGGGCTGTCTTTATCACAGACATGTCGAGAGAAAGTGCCTAACAATTTATAAGCGGGGGCAAGCGTGTTATCTTCCATCTCAGACTGATCATGGATTTTTCCCATGTACTCTGCATTATCAACGGTGAGCTCTTGTTTCTTCGTAAGATCAGGTACACCGACAGCGTCAAGATTATAATCTAAACCTGATTCTCTTAACATCCATCGTAATGGAATATTCGATAATCTTTTCTCCTTCTCCGTGTGCTTATTACCACCACCTACATCACTGTGATCCCCGGTGAAAAATACTTGTTGGGAATCTTGACCATCAGTTGATTCCCATTTGTCTAACAAGAAATTATCTCTGCGCTCATGCGCAGAAAGAGCATGACGCGCTTTTTTAACGACGCTAGGGAGTTGTTTGATTTTATCAACGCCATATTCAGGATCATCGTCTTCACCTTGTTTACCCATGGCGGGCACGGTGTCAAAAACGCCTAAAAAGTCGATGAATTTTTTATTTTCTCCAATGTCTAAGAAGTATTTTTCATTTTTATAATGCTTCAAGGCTGCTTCATCGTTTTGTAAAAATGCGTCAAAGACTTCACTGATCTCTGATGCATGTTCTTTTTTCAGTATGCCTACTTTTGCCATAAAAGCAGCGAGTAACCGGGCTGTAAACGCACCGCGACTAAAGCCAGTAATGTATATTTCATCGCCGTCATGCGCGTCTTTTTTTTGTTGATAATTATTGACGAGAAACAAATAGGCTTGTTTGATGTTGTGCATGAGACCTTTGCCTGTCAGCATGCCTTTAATTTTACTGGCTTGGTGGCTGGTGCCAACGCCTTCATCGTAATGAACAACTTGCTGGACGCCGTCCGCATCTTTCGTCACTGCAGCCATGATCTTGTAAATATTCGTTAAGCTGGGCGCAGCATCTTCAATGGCAGAATTACCTGTGCCATCAAGACAAATAATAAGTCGTTTTCCTGGAAACATGCGTTCTCTCCTTGAAGTATATGATCTGTGTACCTTACGCTTGATGGAGCGAGCCTTCAATAGCTCTAATGAGAGATGCTTTGCTCTCAAAATTAATACTTAAAGTGTCTTTTTGTTCAGGTGTCCCCATAAAACATAAAACTTGTGTTATGGGGCCGCCTGGAAAGATATTTGAGGCTCGGTTATTAACCCTGATCCCGCTTCTCATGAATTGCATCGTGTTTGTCGACTTCGTGTTGCTGTGACTCAGATAATGTGTTCGGGGTCGTTGCTGTCATGAAGTGATCGATTTCACTGACGTATTGCGTGTCTTGGTTGCCAAAGATTTTTTTCAGAAATTTCATTTTGTACTCCAGGAATAAATAATTAAAGGCAGTAAGCAGAAAATGCCAACGCCGCTTGTGAGTAAGGTTTCGTAACGTAATAAATGGCCTACGCTAAACTGTGCAGGCGGGAAAAACCCAATGATAATCGCACTAACACAACTGATAAAGCCAAGGCCGGCGACGATCCATAATCCTAACTTACCACCCGGCACACGATAATGACGTGTCACATGAGGGTGGCTGTAACGTAATCGCAATGCGGCAGCAAACATAAAGCAATAGACTAACAATGCTAATTGTGCGGTCATGTCGGTGAGCAACCAATAAGAACTATTAATGGATGGCATCAACAAAAACGCGCAGCTTAGTACGGTGACCAGCCCTGCTTGAATCATCAATATACGTACCGGCACACCATGCTTATTCATTTTCATGAGTGACGTTGGTAGGCTGCCATCACGGCTCGCAATCATCAACCCTTTGGTCGGCCCAACAATCCATGCGCCGACACTACCTAATCCACCAAGCACCATTAATGTGACCATGATGGGCATTAGCCATTGTAGATGATAGGCCTGTAAAAACAGACGAAATGCTTCGACTAAGCCAGTCACCAAATTGAGTTGTTGGTGTGGCACTACGATAGCAATCGCCAGGGAGGCTAACACCAAAGAGACGAGGATTAATAAGGCGGAATACAATACGGCACGTGGATAATCGCGTTGTGGATTTTCAACTTCTTCCGCATGGCTGGCAGACATTTCAATCCCAACTAAACCAAATAACAAACCAATAATCACCACCCATTGATTGATGTTATCTAAGCGCGGTAATTGCACATGGTGTAATGCCACTTGGCTTACATGGCCGGTGGCCAGCCAGATAGCGCCCATGATGATAATGACGGCCATGGGGAGTAGTGTGCCAAACAAGGTAGCAATGGTGCTTAACCAACTAGAAATGCGCATGCCCATGCAGTTGAGTAAAGTGGTTACCCAAAATAAACCTATGACGGTGCAGACCATGTAAACTTTGTGTTGCGCGAATGCGGGATCAAATAAATAGGCGAGTGTACCGGCGACAAAGGCCATGATCGTGGGATACCACACCACATTGTAAATCCACTGTAACCAAATGGTGACAAATGCCCAACGTTTACCAAACGCTTCACGCACCCAAACATATAAACCACCGGTGGCGGGCCAGCCCGTGGCAAGCTCTGCGGAGACTAGGGCGGTTGGGATAAAAAATACCGCAGCCGCAATCAGATAGAGCGCGATGAGGCTGCTACCATAAATAGCGCTGATAGGCAGCGTGCGCAAGCTGTCGATAGCGATGATGTTGATCATCACCAACGAAAAAACGCTTAAGACTTTCTTTGGTGCTTGATGAGATATAGGGCCAGACATAAAAAAGGCAGCTCAGTTGCTTAAAGAGCTGCCTATTCTACAGTAGCTAAGCTTGTCATGCCACTGATTTTGTTCTTTTACTTATTTTGTCATACCAGAATTTGCGTAGCAAATGTCTGGAATCTTTGTGGGCGCGATCGGATATCCCTTTTGCAAACACGCATAAATACGTCCCTGTAGCTCGACGGCGGCTATCCCTGCCGCCGACGGTTTGCGAAAGGGGCATGCCGATCGCGCTTGGTAACGATTGCTGGTTATTCAATCTACATGGTGTGTTTTAACGACCACCACACATGTTTGCCACTTTCATTTTCAGCCATGAGCCCCAAGTATTCGCTTCTTTTGCTTGATTGAATGCTTCAGGCAGTAAGTCAGCGGCTTTCAATGCCGCAGTCATTTTACCCAAACGGCCTTGTTCTAGCGCGACAATGTCATCATTGAAAAAGGTGGCTTCACCACCTTTTAATGCCGTCATCATTTTTTGTGCCGCTTGGCATTTAGCTTTGCCACTGTAAGCACGTCCATCGATACGTGGTAAGTCCGCCATGCGGCCAAAGAACGTCGCATAATGATGTTCGCCTTTTTGGTAGAAGCGACCCTTATTATTATCTTCTTGTGCTTGGCGGTCTTGGATGTAATCTTGTAGTGCCAA
>BQJM01000010.1 GCA_021604705.1 marine bacterium B5-7
CTTCAAAGTGAAGGTAAGCGATCTATTGTCTAAGCGTCGTAACCGTTCTGTTGCGCGTCCTCGCCAAGTGGCAATGGCCCTCTCAAAAGAATTAACGCATCATAGTTTGCCGGAAATCGGCGATGCTTTTGGTGGGCGTGACCACACGACCGTGCTACATGCATGCCGAAAAGTGCTGGAGCTTCGCTCGCAACATGTTGATATTGAAGAAGATTATCTGAATCTGCTGCGGACTTTGTCTAGCTGATTGTACCATTGTCATCCCGCGCTTGACGCGGGATCTTCGTCTAGGACCATAGTGCCAGCAGGAGATTCCGGCTCGGAGGCCGGAATGACAAAAGATGCTGTCATCCCGCGCTTGACGCGGGATCTCCAGGTAGTACTAATCAGTTTGCTAGCGCCTGATGGGGCCCCCGGGTCAAGCCCGGGGTGACAACTTTTTAGTTGTCATTTTTGAAAGAAGTAGCCGATCGAGCTTCAATGGATTATTGTGCGTACTTAACACATTCCATTACTATCTCAATAATAATGCATGTATAATGGAGAAATGAGGCGAACGAAGGACCGACCATGAAGTTTAAGATTTCTCGCGAAGCACTGCTAAAACCCCTACAATTAATTAGTGGCGTGGTGGAACGAAAGCAAACCCTCCCTATTTTAGCGAACGTTTTATTGCGTATAGACGGCGATAAGCTCGTATTAATGGGTACCGATCTCGAGGTAGAGCTGCAAGGTATCGCCGCGCTGGAAAGCGTGGATGAAGCTGGTGAAACCACGGTCCCGGCTCGTAAACTCATGGATATTTGTAAGGCGCTACCGGAAGGTGTGGTGCTGCAGTTTAGTCAGACAGCTAGTCGTGTGACGATTTCTGCGGGAAAAAGCCGCTTTACCCTTTCCTTCTTGCCCACAGATGAGTTTCCTTACCAAACACGCCCCGCGGAATTAGTCAGCATGTCTCTTTCGCAAGCGGTGCTACGTGAGCTCATTGATCGCGTGTATTTTTCGATGGCAAATCAAGATGTACGCTATTATTTGAATGGTTTGTTGGTGGAAATGCGAGACAAAGAGTTGCGCTGTGTGGCGACGAATGGTCATCGTATGGCCATGAGTCGTGAAGAGTCACCGGCAGCTGTGGATAATGTGCAGCAAGCGATTATTCCACGTAAAGGTGTACTGGAGTTGCTGCGATTGCTGCAAGATACAGATGAGCCTATTCAACTACAGTTCGGACAAAATCATTTGCAAGCGACTGGCGAGGATTTTGTGTTTTATACCAAGCTTATTGATGGACGTTTTCCTGATTACGAGCGGGTGATTCCGAAAGGTGGTGATAAAGAAGTCGTGTTTAACCGAAAAACCTTAAAAGAAGCCTTGGCGCGTGTTGCTATTTTGTCCAATGAAAAATACCACGGCGTGGCGCTGCATTTGCGAACTGGATCTGCAACCTTGGTCGCGAACAATCCCGATCAAGAAGAAGCTGAAGAAGTGATGGCGATTGACTACGATGGTGTGGATTTGGAAATGGGTTTTAATGTGACGTATCTGTTGGAAGCCCTGAATAGTATTCCTGTCGATGATGTGAAGTTTACGCTGCTTGATGCGAATCACAGCACCTTGATTGAAGGTATTGGTGATGGACAAAACTTGTACGTTGTGATGCCAATGCGATTGTAAGCCGTTGATCACCTTTAAGCCTAGAAACCTCCGCTGAGTATGTGTTGCATCGTAATATATTGATTTTATTAGGTTTTTTGGTGAAGTATGAAAATAAATTGGCTGGAAGTCAACAGGTTACGTAATATCAGCGCTGCATCTCTGCAGTTTCATCCTCAATATAATGTATTGGCCGGGCCAAATGGCAGCGGAAAAACCAGCGTATTGGAAGCCATCCATTTATTAAGTTCTGGACGCTCCTTTCGAGCTACCCAAGTTTCACCTGTTATCCAGTATGATCAGCCCGACTTGATTGTGCGTGCTGGCTGGAAAAATGAACCCGGAACTTTATCTCAGTTAGCGATTCAGCGTGATCGCCAAGGCGAAATGACGGTGAAACTCAATGGCGACAACCTCCCTCGCTTAGCTGATCTTGCCTCCCTACTCCCCTTGCAACTATTGAATCCTGACAGTTATCAATTACTGAATGCGGGTCCTAGTGTTCGACGAAAGTTCTTGGACTGGGGATTGTTCCACGTGGAACCAAGCTTCTTGCCTTTATGGCAGCGTTACCATCGCGTGCTGCGCCAGCGTAATGCGGCGCTGAAACAGCGTGCCGAGCCTGATGCTTGGGATGCGCTTTATGCAGAGCTTGGCGAGGCATTGTCAGAACAGCGAAAACAGTATGCGCAGCAGGTTGGCGAGGAATTCTCTACAGAAATCGAAAAACTATTAGATATTGAGGGGATTGAGCTGCGTTATAGCAGTGGCTGGCGCCAGGATGAGCCGCTGATTGAGACTTTAAAACGGCATTATGCGCGGGATTTGGCATTAGGCAGCTCGCAAAACGGTCCTCACCGTGGAGATCTGCAACTCTATTATAAGGGTAACCCGCTGGAGAAGTTGTTTTCCCGTGGTCAGCAGAAAGTGGTTGTTTATGCCTTATTGATTGCCCGCGGCACCTTGTTGCAGGCGCAGACAGGCAAACGCTGTATTTATTTGGTGGATGATGTGGCGTCTGAACTGGATGAGCGAATGCTCGGCCGTGTGCTGCAGGCATTGCAGCAATCGAGTAGCCAATGTTTTATTACTGCAATTGATGCACGTCCGCTGGCTCATCTGCTCAGCGAGACCGATCATCGTATGTTCCACGTGGAACATGGCGAAATTGCGGCAGTTGATGCGCTAGCGCTGGCTTAGTTGTCACCCAGGGCTTTCCTGCCGGATCCCCGTCTACTGCCGCATTGCCGCCGCTGTCATCCCGCGCTCGACGCGGGATCTCCACCTACTGCTGCATTGCCGCCGCTGTCATCCCGCGCTCGACGCCGGCATCCCTGCCTACTGCCGCATTGCCGCCGCTGTCATCCCGCGCTCGACGCGGGATCTCCACCTACTGCCGCATTGCCGACGCTGTCATCCCGCGCTCGACGCGGGATCTCCACCTACTGCCGCATTGCCGCCGCTGTCATCCCGCGCTCGACGCGGAATCTCCACCTACTGCCGCATTGCCGCCGCTGTCATCCCGCGCTCGACGCGGGATCTCCATCTACTGCCGCATTGCCGCCGCTGTCATCCCGCGCTCGACGCGGGATCTCCATCAGATTCTTTCAAATTATCTAGCGTCTGAAGGAGTTCCCGGGTAAACGCTGTGCGTTTTCCGGGATGACAATTTTCCAGTTGTCATTTTGAAAGGAATTCCCGCCCAGGCTTCTTACATGTTTTTAGTGATTTTTCACGGAGAAGCTCGGCTCTATAAGGCAGTGATGAAGAGTGGTGGAAAACATGCCCCCCACCGCTCAACAAAGATTGTTTCAGGCGATGAAGTTCCTGCATGAAGGGCGAGATGACAGCAGTTAGTGTGTGTCTTTGTGAAAAAGATACTTAATCACCCTCTGCAGGAGGCCCTAGTTCGAAAGCGAGAGATGTTCCACGTGAAACATGTTATTATTAAACCTTAACAAGGACTTTTTATGACAGCACGTCGATTTCATATTACCAACGATCCTGTACATGGCGCAATGCAGTTCCCGATGGCTGAATGGCGCTGGATTAAACCTTTTTTAGATAGTGATGTGGTGCAGCGCTTACGCCATATTAAGCAGCTGGGGTTTACCGACTATTTATTTCCTGGTGCGGTGCACACCCGTTTTAATCACAGTTTGGGTTGTTGTTACGTTGGCAATCAAATTGCGAAAGCATTAGGCCTGGATGATAAGCAGCGACAAATCGTATCGATTGCCTGTTTGTTGCATGACATTGGGCATGGCCCCTTTTCCCATGCTTTTGAAGAAACATTTATTGATGGCGCCATTTCTCACGAATCCTGGACGCCACTTTTTCTGCGAGCGTTTTTAGCGCCAGATTTCTTAAGCGAATACGCGAAACAAAATCCCCAGCATCCTTTAAATGAAAAAGACTTAGCGCTGATTGGCAAACTCATTTGTCATGAACCCAACGAAGAAAGTTTGTTAGCGGATATTGTGTCTTCACAATTGGATGCCGATCGTTTGGATTATCTGCTGCGCGACAGCCATTTTTGTGGGGTGAATTACGGGCGTTATGATTTTCGCTGGTTGTTACATTGCTTAGAAATCGTGAATGTGGATGGTCAATCACGTTTAGGCGTGAACACCAAAGGGATTGGCGCGGTTGAACAATATCTCATGGCACGTCGCTTGATGACGCATAACATTTATCATCATCCTCGTAAGCATGCTGCTGAATATTATTTGCGGGCATTCTTGCGTTGTTACGCAGAAGATTTGCAAACGGATGTGTTGTCTGCGCAGATGCGCGCGATGCCTTTGGGGCAATTATTGCAAGCGGTTTACCAGTTTAATCAAAGCGTGCCAACTGCAGAGGCAGTCAAAGATTTTCGCGAGAAAAACTTTAATATTTACAGGTGGTTATGTGATTATGATGTGCAGCTGGCGATTCGTCATGCCGCGCAAGATGCGCCTGCGACGGATGCTGCCATGTTGGCTTCACGTTTGTTTCATCGGCAATTGCCGCGGGTATTTCCTATTGCACAATCCGATCTTGAGGCAATGAAAAACCGCGTGGAACAAGTATTGGCGGATGATGATACCTTGCGACCTTGGCAGTTGGTGGTACTGAACCCTGCGCTGCAAGCTTACTCCGCTCAGCAAGATCCGATTGCCATTCAATCCTTGCATGATGGTAAGGTGAGTCATCTGCAAGATGACTCCATCATGATTGGCGCCCTTTCTGATAAGCCGGAATACACCGCAATTTTATGCGTGGATAAGGAAATTTTGGATAAACCTGCTGTGCAGGCACTCGTGTAAAGAAATCTCATGGATATGAGTGGCCCCGGCTTGACAAATTCCTGTACAGTAGGTTATACTGTGGTTCGGTTAAGAGAGTAAATGATAACTAATACAAAGAACAGGAGCACCCTATGTTTTCCCACAAGTTAACAGCAAAATATGCATTCATAAATTTCCAGCTATATCCAACTAATGTGACTTACACCTGCGCCGTTAATGAATGGGTGCATGTTCGAGAGGTGGTTCAACCTTATAACACAAAGCAAGAACTCCGTGCACTGAAAGGTCTTATGGGGTTGAATTGGGATGGGCTATTGGAAGCTCTAAATATTGGCTTGGAAAAGGCTGAGCGGGCCAATCATGCTGATGGATCTTTTTGTCCAAAAGATATTGCTCATTACAAACATGTCATTAACAAAGTTCATTATGTTCAGGATAAATTAGCAGAAGGTTTCTCCTGTCAAGAAGTTTTTCTTCCGTTCAAGCTTAATAGAGAGGGCACTGCCTATGCAGATCCTGAGCTATATGCTTCAATAGAGAAATATCAGCGTGCATCGAGCAGCGCGGAAGCGACTCAAACTGCTTCACCATCTGTTTCTCGCGGTGGCGTTTAAATCGTATTGTCAGTATGTGACTAGAGGGCGCTAATGCGCCCTTTTTCATTTTACGGTAAACTACGGCCTTAATACCTACTTGGTCGCTGACGATGTTCCCCAACCATTTAATCAATCAATTTTTAGCGCGTGATCCGATGAATCGTGCAGCGATACAGGCCTTTGAGGGTAAGGTCATACTGGTTTGTATTCAAAAACCGACGGTGAATGTTCTTGCCCGCTTTGAACAAGGTGAAATTAGCTTATCCACAGGTCATACGACGGATGCTGATATCACTATTAGCGGCTCTGTCAGTGGTTTTTTGCATTATTTAACCCATGGCATGGATAATCATGCCTTGCGTGAGAGTGGAATTAGCATGACGGGCGATCCCGACCTGATTTTGCAGCTTAACGATTGGATGCGTACGCTAGATTGTGATTGGGAAGGTGTTTTAGCGGAATTAACGGGTGATGTATTCGCCCGCCAGGTGACACATCACGCAAAAGGCATTTGCCGCTGGCTAAAGGGCCAAAAACACGATGCCACACATGCTTTTTCTGCTTATTTAACCGATGAAATTCAAGCGGTGCCTTCGCAAGAAGAAGCGGATGCATTTTACGATGAAATTAAAGAAGCGCAGTTTGCTGTGGATCGACTAGACGCTAGAATGGCTGGAAAACAAGGGAAAAATGCATGAGAACACCATTAATATTTCGTTTTTTGTTCGTGCAATGGGTGCTGTTTCGTTATGGTTTTGAGCGCGTATTGTTTTCTGCGCCGTGGTTGAAATCCCTATTTTTCTTGCGTTTTGCAAACCCTTGGAATTGGGTGGCTAATCGGAGACTCAGCAATGGTCAGCGTTTACGCCTTATTTTAACGCGTTTAGGCCCTATTTATGTGAAGCTAGGTCAAGTGTTATCGACACGCCGTGATTTATTTTCTGCTGATCTTGTTGATGAATTGGCGATGTTACAAGATGCGGTGCCGCCCTTCTCCGGAAAAAAAGCACTACAAATACTTGAGGGGCTTTATCAAAAGCCTTTAAATGCAGTGTTTCAAGACATAGAGGAAACACCTTTGGCGGCTGCGTCCATTGCACAAGTGCATGCCGCGACGCTAAAAAACGGCCAAGCGGTGATTGTGAAACTACTACGTCCTGGCATTAAGCGCGTTATTCAGCGTGATATTGCGTTAATGTATAAGTTAGCCCGTTTTATTGCGCGACACTTTAAAGGATCGGAGCGTTTTCATCCCGTAGAAATTGTGGCGGAATTTGAAGCGACGATCATGAAAGAGCTGGATTTACAGCGTGAAGCGGCCAATGCGGCGCAATTGCGACGTAACTTTGATGGCTCAGACTTATTGTATGTCCCTGAAGTTTATTGGGATTTCACGCAGCGTCAGGTGATGGTGCAAGAGCGTATTCAAGGGATCCCCGTGGATGATGTGGCGACTTTGCAGGCGGCGGGTATTTCCTTAAAAGCACTTGCGGAGCGCGGTGTTGAAATTTTCTTTACGCAGGTATTCCGCGACAGCTTCTTTCACGCAGACATGCACCCGGGCAATATCTTTGTTTCACCTAAATATACGGAAAAACCGCTATATATGGGCGTAGATTTCGGCATCATGGGTACCCTCACCCCCTTTGATCAACGCTACTTAGCAGAGAACATGCTGGCCTTTTTTAAGCGGGACTATAAGCGTGTGGCGACTCTACATATTGAGTCGGGCTGGGTGGCGGCAGAAACGCGTGTTGATGAATTTGAAGCCGCGATCCGCACCGTGTGTGAGCCAATCTTTCAAAAGCCACTCAGTGAAATTTCTTTTGCGCAGTTGTTGCTGCGTTTATTTCAGATTGCCAAAAGTTTTCAGATGGATATTCAGCCGCAGCTATTATTACTGCAAAAAACGCTGTTTAACATCGAGGGCTTGGGGCGACAATTGTATCCGGACTTAGATTTATGGGCGACGGCAAAACCTTTATTGGAGCGTTTTGTACGGAAGCAGTTTGGTCCGCGTGCTTTTTTTAGAAAAGTGCGGGCTAATCTGCCGATGTGGATAGAAAAAGCACCTGATTTACCTTCTTTGGTATATCAGGTGTTGCAAGAGGCGCAACCCATGCCGCAAAAGCCTGTGATGCCAACCTCACCGCCAGCACCTGTACGCACAAGTAGCCGTTTGGGCTTGGTGTTGATCGTTGCTGCTGGAACAAGTCTACTTATCCACAATGCAGCGGTGCATATCTCCACGTCGGCAACCCTCAGCTTAGGTGCTATTGGCGCCGCTTTATGGCTGTTTGGGTGAGAAAAACGTGGGGATGATCACGTTTCTGCATGCAAAAACGTGATGAATATCACGAAACTGGCGCATGAAACGTGATGCCCAGCATCTTTTCGAGATGTCTTCAAGAAAACACTAATAAAAACAATGAGTTATGAAATGTTATCCGCTTGCTCAGACCTGTCACCCCGGCCGCCGAGCCGGGGTCTCCATCAGGTGCTGTCATCCCAGAATTTTCCAAAGAAGCCTCACCTGTCATCCCAGTGTTTTCCGAAGGAAGCCTCGCTTGTCATCCCAGAATTTTCCGAAGGAAAATGTCTGGGATCTCAAGCAAAGGTTCCAGAAAAATGGGGCTAATTTATCTATTTTCTCTGGATTTCACCAACCATGTAGGAAAACGGCTGACCATATAGAGCGGTAGATTGGTGATGTAATCATCCCGTTTAAGGTTAAGTGCGGTAACGCGTGTCGTTATAGAGGGTTGGTACTTGTCGTGGTAGGTGCGCAAGCTACGATGCTGCGTATTCGTGCCTGCTTTAACTTCCAGAGGTAAAATACTATCTTTATACTGCACGATAAAATCAACTTCTGCTCGTCCTTGGCTAGTCCAGTAATGCAAGGCGGGACTATGGTTGGCGCACAGCGCCTGCGCGACATAGTTTTCAACTAAAGCACCATGGTATTCGGTAAATAGTCGCTGATCTTGCAGAAATACTGTGGGATCGACATCACACAATGTACTTAGAAGCCCTACATCCAGTAAATATAACTTAAAAAAAGATTTATTCGCATAGTGTTTCAGTGGGTGTTTGGGGGTATTCACGTTCACAGTTTTTAATACAAGATTTGCATCGACCAACCATTGAATTGCCACCTCATATTCACGTGCACGTGCGGATTGACTGATGGCGGAGAAAATAAATTTTTTATTTTCCTTAGCAAGTTGTTCCGGTAATTGATCCCAAACTGTAGAAATCTTCATAATTTGGTTGGCTTCAGCATGCTTGCTGAAATCGAGTAAATAGGCCTTTAAAATGTCTTGATGGGTCTCTATTACTTGGTAAAAATCCCTGGTTTCCTGGTACGTTTGCACAGCTTCTGGCATACCGCCGACGAGCAAATATGTTTTCAAATGCTGTAACAATTGCTGATGAAAGGCTTCAGGCAATGGTTTTATTTCATCGATGGATTCTAGCCATTCATTGAGAGGTGCTTCACCACTTGCGAGTAAAAATTCTGAAAAAGTCATGGGATAAAGCGTTTCAAAATGTACTTTGCCAACTGGGAATCCCGTGGTTTGTGCTAACTTAATCCCAAGCAGCGATCCTGCTGCGATAATAGGAATGTTCGGCATATCTTCGCAAAAATATTTTAAACTGTTTAGCGCATTGGAGCAGGCTTGTATCTCATCGAAAATAATTAGCGTGTTGTCTGTCAATGGCATTTTTTTATAAAGCGATAAGCGTTCTAGGAGTGGTTTTGCCGATAGTGTATCGGTAAAAAGTGAATGTAGATCCGGCATTTCTTCAAAATTAAAATAAGCGGTGTTTGCAAAAGCATCTTGCCCAAATTGTTTGATAATGTAGGTTTTTCCAACCTGGCGTGCGCCCTGGACAATCAAGGGTTTGCGGCGTGGGTGGCTCTTCCAGGCATGTAACTTTTGGATGAAATGGCGCTGCATGAATGCTTATCTCCTTTCTTACCTTGTATTGTATGCAAAAAACGTGATGGATTCCACGTTTCTGCATGCAAAAACGTGATGAATATCACGAAACTGGCGCATGAAACGTGATGGGGATCACACCTTCTACATGGCTTCAAGAAAAAACCAATAAAAACAATGGGTTATTCGCCCATTCTCATCCTGGCATCAGAGTGTACGGACCGGGAACATAGGTAACAAACGTTCGAGGACATGGGTAACACATTTGTCTCTCTACAGAGAGACAAATACATCAAAAAGCTTCCTTGTATGGAGAGACAAATATGCCTAAAAGTGTCTCTCTGGAGGGAGACAAATTGTAAAGAGGTTTTTTTTGGGGAAAATCAGCTGGCCAATGTGTGCGATAGACCATAAACTGCCCTTAAGGAGAGGATGAGCATGAAGACAGTAATTTTAGATAATTTGGACATTAGCGCGCTTTTAAAAGCACAAGCGACGCTATCAGAGTTTTATAACAACACCAAAACCGAACAAGAAATGGCGGGAACAATTCATGCATTTGAATTTGCTTATGAATTGGCGTGGAAAACGATGAAACGCATCCTAACGAAACGTGGGCTGGAGGTGTTGAGTCCTAAGGTGACGTTTCGTACTGCAGCAAAAGAAGGCTTAATTACCGATGTAGAGCAATGGTTTGAATTTGTGGAAATGCGTAATTTAACGGTTCACACCTATAACCAAGATAATGCGCAAGCAATTTTCGATAAATTACCTGGGTTTATTGAAACACTTAATCTCTTTGTTGAGACGATCAAAATACTATGATTTCATTACAACTGTCTGAAAAGCAGCGTGCGATTGTGCAGGAAATATTGAATCAATATTCTATCGAATTTTACGTATTTGGTTCGCGAATCAAAGGCACGGCGAAACGACTATCGGATTTGGATTTATGCTACAAAATCCCTGTAAAATTGAGTGAAATTACCCAAATTAGAGAAGCATTCGAAGAATCGGATTTACCTTTTGAGGTGGATATTATCGACTGGAATAACTGCGCGCCTGAGTTTCAGGCGCATATTGCAGATGATCTGGTGTTGTTGGGGCCGTTGTTGGGTTAGGTTTCGGCTGTTACTGTTTGGCGTAGCGCGGGTAAAACAGCGGAAAGTTGTTCGGCACATTGCTCAACACAGTGCGCTTCGAGTGTTGGTTGTCTGGAAAAGAAGGCAAAGCGTCTTGAAAAACCATTTGTAAGGATTTCAGCAATTTTTGCCACGAGCTGCTGAACCCATTCGGCCCATTCAGGTGATGAGCTCACGACTAACGAAGAGGAATCTGTTGGGTTGCTTACGTTCTCAAGGGATTGTTTAAACTTTTTCACAAGCTGTTCAATATTGGTTGCAGTAATAAGTGTAGAGTTTTTAAAGAGATCGGAACATTGTTCGTTGAGGTCCCGTAATAACGTGATTTTACAGCAATAAGTAACTAGCTGCTCAAGAACAACGGCAGCGTCGTCATTCGATAAAAACTGTAGGTGCATCGCTAAGCCCGGAATATGACGAGAGAAGTTCTGGGTGAAATCGAGGTGTTCTTTTCTAAGGTTCTTGTCTTCTGTTTTCTTAATATCGCGAAAAGTCTCGGATAAGTCAAAATGTGCGATATTGCTGAGTGCTGCAACAACGGCGATTAGGTTACCCTCATCCAGCGTTGTTTCCGGGCGGAAGTTCTTTAGTGTTTCTGTGTGAGCAATAAAATCTATTGCGATATCTCTGGATATTACATGAAAGCTAATTTCTTCGTCAGTGCCGGCGCTTGTCTCGGTATCAGATTGGTGTTTTTGTGCTGTAGCACGAAGGTTATCTATCGTGTTATTTGCTGAGGCGGTGTCGTAAAAGCTTTCCAGCGCTTCTGTCAGTAAAGGGCTTGCCTCTTTTACTAAACGAGTAATTTCTGCAGAAATAGCCACTTGAGCTGCATCTAGCGCTTGGTTTGTTTGTTCTTGAGGCGTTGTTTGCTTAGCCATAATGATATCCTAGGTATAATCTTGCGAGCATTCTAGCGCGTTTTAAGCGATATGTCAATAATTTGCACATGGTGATTAATCCGGGGGGTTCATGGCCTCAGTAAAGCAAAATCCTATCAATTAAGCACCTTTTCGCTAAAATTTTGTCTGCACACTGAGATTTAGCCTAAATGTCAGGGTGCACCAAATATTTTACGCGTTTTGCTGCTCTTGCCCCCCTAATCCGGATTATCCAGGCTGAATGGCGGTATTGATTTTATGTTCTAATCTTTGAAGTTCAGATAGGATTTTTTCAAAGGGGATGATGTCCCCAAAGAACATCTCTTCCATCGCCAAATAATCTTGTTTTACACGAGAAAGTAAATGATGATCTGGGATTAAGCGTAGACTTCCTGGTTTTGCTTCATCATATGCGGCTTGTTTGCTACGAAAAAATATGGATTTATGTTGAGCGACAGTTAGCAATAGATCTATGTTATCCAGCGCACGAGCCCCTATCGGGGATTGTGTTAAACAATATAAATCATAGTAGTGTCTAGCCATTCTGGGCTGCAATGTTTTGTCCGCTTTCTGGTGAGCTAACATATGTAGCAGTGTGGCTTTCTCCCAAAATGTTCTCGCGGGATCTAATACATCCACAGAAATGGGTTCTGCGGTAAAAATGTCGCTAAATGTGCTTTCAATGTACGTTACTATTGATGAGGTCATATGAGGGTTTTGATCTCCTCGGCATCCAAATTCAAGACGGATCTTCGGTTTAACATAAGCGTTATCTGGATAAAGAGAAGGCTTGAGCAGCAATGGATAGTTAAATAGTAATTGTTGAGGATCTTGGGTATCAATCTCAATGGACCAAGTGTTGCTGTGATTAAGTTGCTTGCCGAAATAGGATGACAACCTCTCCTTTAGTTGGGAGATTTCTGCATTTGCCGCTTCTGCAAGGGCATCAAAATAGTGTGCCCGTTTTTTGCTGCCATAGCTGGCAATGTCTTCTAATGATTCGTCAAACCCTAGTGACTGTCGGGATAAGGTTAAGTCGATATCTTCAGAAAATCGTTGAATTAACCCAAAACATTTAGATAGTGAGGTGCCACCCTTAAATACCAAAGGATGATTGGAGATGCTAGTGTTAAATAAGCCCCGTAAGGTTTGTATTAACCAAAAATCTTTTTCAATGATCGTCGGAGATGGGATCCCCATTCTTATTGCAGTTTCCATGAAAAAATCTGGTAAATCTTCCGGCGTTAAATCATTTATTTTTTGCATGTTTACCTCATTGTTATTGCATGTATGGTGTTGCGTGCCCAATGTGGTGCGAAACGAATCAGTGTTTGTAGTGAATCTTTGTCTTGGGCGGTTAACTGTTTTTGCAGTTGTGTGATGAGCGCATCATTTAGCTGATTTTTTCCTAAATAACGCAGTGCTTGTAATACTGTGCCGGCGACGGTACCTGCGCCTACTAAATTCTTTGTGGTGGCATGTTTTAACTGTAGTGTGGACTGCCCGATTTGAATGCGCCTGGAGGGGCCGCTCGTTAAGTACACCAATTTTGCAGGGACTTGGGTGGTTAAGCCAAGCAAATGTAATGCGCGGGCACCAGTGATTTGGATGTGATTTCCAGTGTCTCGTGCAATCGCTGTTGCCACGTCGTCTAAAGAAGGAGAGAGAGTGCCTAGCAAAGGATGTTGACGAGGTAAGTCGTAAAGCCCCCGAGATAAGCGGCGTACTTTACCTAATTGGGAGAGTCTACATAAGGCAGTATCGATCGCACTTCGAGATCCCAGGTGGATGAAGTCCCGCGGCGTGAATACAGCGCCGTTTCCTCGCTGTTGGATATATGTCAATATGTTATCTGTTATGCTGCTCATGGTATCTTTTGAAAGAAATAACTTGCTTATATCTTGCAATTGTAGCGGAAAAATTGGTCTGTGACAAGGCTTTTAGCTGCTCAGCCAAGCATGAAATGATTTAATTTATATTGTTTCCTAGTCCGGATTATCCAGGCTGAGGCTTTCAGTGTTGTGATCGTAGGCGAATAATTCGGCATAACGACCCCATTCAATAATGGTTTTCATCACGCGTTCCGCCTCTTGGTCGCTGAGGTAATCTTCCAACTCTTCTAAGAAACGTTGCGCTGGCGCGCGGTGTGATTCGCGTTCATCGAGTACGCGACGAATGTGTCGCGCCAAAGGTACATGACGCAATAAGTGGCGTGCAAAAATAGGTTTTCCGGCTTGAATATCCGCGTTTGCGAAGGCCAAACCTTCTGGCGTTAGGCTAATATCCCCTTGCGCGATGTCCGCAAAACGAAGCACTTCTAGCACCTCTGTAATATTTAGTAATTCTTCCGCTTCGAGTTGCAAGTCATCCGCGAGCTCAGGTAAATCGATTTTCCCGGTCTCATTTTCTTCAGCAATTGCTTCAACAAGTCCTGCAAGCGCTGCCACGTCCACATCAGGGAAACGGTAACCCATGTTAATGTCTTTGTATTTATGCCCTTTAATAGCGGGTTTACGCGCATCTTCTGCCGTGGTTGTCATCAAATGATAAATGCGATCAACCAAGGCGCGGTATTCTGGGCTTTCTTCATCACGAGGATGGGCTAAATCTACCGTGAGTTCCGCACGAATGGTGCCGGGATCAGAATCGAAAATAATAATGCGATCGGCTAACTCTACCGCTTCGTGGATATTATGTGTGACCAGTAAAATCCCATTGGTTTCTGTTTTTTTACCCTGCCATAAATCCAGCAAATCACTTTTTAAGTTATCGGCGGTCAATACATCTAGCGCGGAAAATGGCTCGTCCATTAATAAAATGTCGGGATTAACCACTAATGCGCGGGCAAACCCTACCCGTTGCCGCATGCCACCGGACAATTCCTTGGGGAATGCAGACTCAAAGCCATCCATTCCGATGGTGTCAATCGCTTTTAGTGCACGCTGACGTCGATCTTGGCGTGGTACGCCCTTGGCTTCTAAGCCGAGCTCTACATTTTGTAACACAGTGAGCCAAGGCATGAGTGCGAAGCTCTGAAAAACCATGGCAATGCCATCGACAGGCCCACTTACGGGTTGCCCGCGATAGCAGACGTCGCCTTTGGTTTGAGGAATCAGGCCGGCGATAATACGCAATAAAGTGGATTTGCCTGAGCCAGATTTACCGAGTAAAGCCACAATTTCGCCTTCACGTAGCGCAAAATCTACGTGTTCAAGCACTAGCAGCTCATTATGATCCGGTTTAGGGAATGACTTACTCAGCCCGTTAATTTCAATTAAGGTTTTTCTCATCGCCCTTTTCTCCTAAGCCTGCTTGGCTTAATCCAATTGGAATTTCTTTTCAGCAAGCACATAGAGTGGTCGCCATAAAAAGTGATTCAGTAATAAAACAAAGACGCACATGGCCGCAATACCCAAGGCAATCCGCGAAAAATCGCCTTCTGTCGTGTATTTAGCGATATAAGCACCTAAACCAGTCGCTCTTAGCGTTGTGTGACCCCAAGTAACGACCTCCGCCACGATGCTCGCATTCCAGGCACCGCCTGCTGCGGTAATGGCGCCAGTAATGTAATACGGAAAGATACCCGGCAAAATAAAGCGTGACCACCACAACCAGCCACGAACATTGAAATTCTCTGTCGCGTAATGTAATTCTTTTGGCAGTACAGATACACCTGCGATGACGTTAAACAAAATGTACCATTGCGTGCCTAGGATCATTAATGGTGCAGTCCAAATTTCCACATTCAAGTGGTAGCGCATGATCATCATGACGACCACAGGGAATAGCAAGTACGCGGGGAATGCCGCTAAAAATTGCGCGATGGGCTGAATGATTTCGGCAGCGCGTGGACGCAGGCCAATCCAGACACCGATAGGAACCCAAACAATGGTGCAGAGAATAATGAGGATAATCACACGAATCCCCGTAAATAAGCCTAATAGCATCACGTGACCGACCTCGTGCCAAGTGAGCGCCGGGCCGATAACCTTGACCAGAAAGTGTAATGTAAGTGCCGCAAACACGGATAAAAACGTCCACCAAAATATATTCGCGATGCGATCGCCTACGCCTGCGGGTAGCACGGGTTTTAGGTAGGTTTTTCGGCGCGGCACGCGAAAATTGACCATGGCATCTAATGCGATAGCGAGCCAGCTGCCAATCCATTGCAGCAATCGCGTACGTTTTAACATAGTTGCTAGCCAGGAGTGTGCTTCGAGCTCCCCCCCCTCTTGTTCCGCTTTAAATTTTTCAGCCCAGGCGACCAGCGGTCTAAAGAGAATTTGATCGTAGAGTAAAATCACACAAAACATCGCAATAATGGCGTAGGTAACCGCTTGCATATCGGCTTTATCGATGGCGACAGCAATGTAAGATCCAATGCCGGGCAATAAAATCGTTTGATGGGCCACGGAAATCGCTTCGGATGCTACCACAAAAAACCAGCCAGCAGACATCGACATCATCGTGTTCCATAGCAGGCCAGGCATGGAAAAAGGGACTTCTATGCGCCAGAAACGCTGCCAGGCTGATAAATGTAGCATGTCAGCGGCTTCGCGTAAGTCATGAGGCACGGTTTTTATCGTTTGATAAAATCCCAGGACCATATTCCAGGCTTGCGATGTAAAAATCACAAAAATACAGGCGCACTGCGGTCCTAATAAACTATTCGGAAAAATTTTAATGAAAGCAACAACAGAAATAGCTAAAAAACCGAGGATAGGCACAGACTGCATGACATCGACAAAAGGAATAATAATTTTTTCTGCCCGTTTATTTTTGGCTGCCCAGGTACCGAAGATAAACGTAAATAATAGAGAAAACACCAAAGCAATTAACATGCGCGATACGGTTTGACCTGCATAAGTGGGCAGCATTTTATAAGAAAGTGAAATGGGTAATGCTTGCCCTAATCGATAGGGCGCATCCATGCTGCGCGCATTGATGGTGAAAATCAGAATGAGACAAAAGACAAGCAACAGTGCGAGCAAATCCCAATGGTTGGGCATGATCGCTGTTTTGCGGTGGGCAAATAGGTCATGTTTTTGTTGAGACATAACAACGCCCTCTTAAGCCGATCAAATGAAGTCGTCATGATAACGGTAAAGAGCGGGGGTTAAAAGTGAAAATCAGAGAAATTAGTGCTCTGCATTTCTATTAGTCGGCTTTGTGTGCGTAAAAAATCGAAACGTGCGATGCCTGTTGGATAGAGTTCAGCAACCGGCACCTTAGACTGCATAATCAACGGAATTTTTTTGTCATAGCAAACATCGACTAAGGCGATGAAATTGATGATCCAGTCATGCCGTTTTGCGGGGATTTGAGGGATGGCACTGATGAGTAAAACGTCGGCGAGTGCGGCAATGGCCAAATAATCACGTTGGCAGCGAGGAATGCTGCAAAGTGCTTGGAAATCAAACCAAAAAATTCGGTCGGTTTGCGCTAATACGGCAATATCTCGTTGTTCAATGCGGATGGTTTTGGGTGTGGGTGTTTTTCCTTGTGTGAGCTTGGAAAACCATGTTTGCATGTGCGTATCGGTTTCTTCCTTAATGGGTGTGAAGAAAATATTAGCAAGGGATTGTTGGGTTTGTCGATAATCATGCGCAGAAGAAAAGCTAAATGTTTGCGTGTGTTGTTGGATTAGCTTAATCGCAGGTAAAAACTGCATGCGCTGCAGTCCGCCCTCATATAAATGTTCTGGTGGAATATTTGATGTGGTGATCAAACAAATGCCTTCATTAAATAATGCGGTGAGCAGTCCGCTCAATAGCATGGCGTTGGTGATATCTTTCACGAAAAATTCATCGAAGCATAATACACAAGTTTGTGATGACAGACGCTTTGCCAGCTGTTTTAAAGGATTTTTCTTGCCCTGTTGGATTTTTAGTTCTTCATGCGCCCAGGCCATGAATGCATGAAAATGCACGCGCAGTTTATTGTCAAAGGGTAAGCTTTGATAAAACATGTCCATCAGTTTTGTTTTTCCAATGCCGACAGAGCCTACCATGTATAAGCCTTTCACGGGGCGTTTCTTCTGAAAGCATGAGATAAAACGATCCCACCAGCTTTGTCGCTTGATGAGCGCTTGACGACAAACATCTAATAAAGCCAGGGCCGCTTCCTGTTCAGGATCGGCAACAATTTGTGCGTTTGCGAGTTGTTGTTGATAGCTTTGTCGTAAGTTCATGGAGCAGCTGGTATAGTGAAAACCCCTATTCTAAATGACTTGTGACACGGATGCATCCTGCGACCATCATTTTAGCGATTTTATCAGTCTGTATGCTGCTCTTTATCTGGGGGCGGTTTCGCTATGACGTGATTGCACTCGGTGGGTTGATGACAGCTGTCTTGCTGCATGCGGTGCATTTCTCTGATGCGTATAGTGGTTTAAGTAATCCAGCGGTCATTACGGTGATGTGCGTCATGATTATGACCCGAGCCATTACTTTGTCTGGTTTGGTTGATAAATTAGTTGATAAAATGGTGGTTGCCAGTAAATCAACGACGATGCATTTATGCTTGCTGACCGGTTTAGCCGGTATTTTATCGGGTTTTATGAATAATGTGGCTGCATTGGCTTTGTTAATGCCGGTTGCCATTGAAACAGCACAGCGCCAAAAACGCTCCCCTTCTTTAGTATTGATGCCGCTAGCTTTTGCTTCCGTGTTGGGTGGTTTGGTTTCATTGATTGGTACACCACCTAATTTATTGATTGCGGCATTTCGGCAAAAAAGTTTGGGCCAGCCGTTTGCGATGTTTGATTTTGCCAAAGTTGGTTTAAGTGTGGCGGTCGTTGGTATTGTGTTTTTGGCCTTGCTGGGTTGGCGTTTACTGCCAGAGCGACGTAAGGCTAAGGCGTCTAAAGCCGATTTGTATCAAATGCAAGATTATTTAAGCGAAATTAAAATTCCTGATGGATCTGATATGATTGGCAAGCCGATGTCAGCACTAGAAACCTTGGTGCCTGGGGAGTTAATCATTGTCGGCTTGATTCGTGAAGGACAACGTAAAAACATCTACAATCCTAGTGCGACAGTGCAAGCAAAGGATATCTTTATTATTGAATCATCGCATGATGATTTGCACCAATTAGTTGAGGTCGGCAAGTTTGAATTAATGGTGGGACAGAAATTATCCTCAGAGTTATTACGCTCAAAAGAAGTTGACCTCATAGAAGCCGTTGTGCAACCCGGATCACGTGTTGCAGGGCGTTCTTCACAGAGTTTACGTTTACGTTCACGCTTGCGCATAAATTTATTGGCCATTGCTCGGCATGGCTCACCGCTGAGAAAGCGTATTCATGAGTTGTCTTTGCAAGCAGGTGATGTGGTCTTATTGCAAGGAGAGCGAGAAAATCTAATTGATGGTGTTGTGCGCTTAGGCTTGCTGCCATTGGTTAAACGAGAAGCGAAAAAAGCCTTAACCAAGCGCGCCATGTTACCTGTTTTCTTGTTTGTTGCCGCGATTTTAGCGTCGGTTTTTCATGTGTTGCCGGTGCAGGTGGCCTTTACAATTACGGCATTGTTGATGGTTGTGTTGGATTGTTTGCCTATGCGCTTTCTCTACGACAGTATTGATTGGTCGGTGATTATCTTGCTGGCAGCGTTTATTCCCTTAGGTGGTGCGCTGCAGCAAACCGGTGGCACAGCGATGATTGCACAAGGTTTTTTGCATGTATCAGGCCATTTATCGCCGGCCTGGGTGGTGGGTTTGTTGATGTTTTTTACCATGACCTTGTCTGACTTAATGAATAATGCCGCAACGACCGTGATTATGGCGCCGATTGCCATGAGCCTTGCGCAGGCTTATCAGGTGCATGTTGATCCCTTATTAATGGCGGTTGCGATCGGCGCATCATGCTCCTTCTTAACGCCTGTGGCGCATCAAAACAATACTTTGGTGATGGGCCCTGGTGGTTATAAGTTTTTAGATTATATGCGGCTGGGTTTGCCGTTGGAGCTACTTGTGTTAGCAGTGGCGTGGCCGATGGTGTTGATCATGTGGCCGTTATGATGCTGTTGCACATAAAGCGTAAAGCGGATCGCGATCTAACTTTCAAAAATACGCACACTAACCGCCATCCCTGGCGCTCGATGCCGGCATCCCTGCCGCCAACGATTTTTGAAAGTTAGATCACGATCCGCTTGTAAACATTATGAGAGCTATATTACATGACATTACATATTATCAGTCTTTTGCTTAGTTTTTTGGTGTTGGTATTCGCAGCGGATAGTTTTGTGAAAGGCGCTTCTCGCATTGCCTGTCGCTGGCATGTTTCACCCTTATTAATTGGTTTAACCGTGGTGGCCCTCGGAACCTCAGCGCCGGAAATTGTGGTGGCGATCACGGCGGCAGTGCAGAAACAAGGGGCTTTGGCGATTGGCAGTGCGCTGGGCTCAAACATTGCAAATGTTGGGATTGTGTTAGGTGGTTGCGCCTTGTTTTCTCCTATTCCTGTGCGTCGCGCGATTTTGCGTCGCGAGTATATTGTTTTGTTATTAGCAACCATTGTTGCGGTTTTATTGATGATGGATGGCGACTTAAGTCATCGCGATGGTTTGTGTTTAATTGCTTTATTTACTGTGTTTTTAGTAACGGCTGTGATCTACACGCGCAAACATCGTCGTGAATTTTCACAGACTTCTGATGCTGAAAAAATTGATGCGCAGGGCGCCGCATGGCCATGGTTGCTATTGGGCTTGGTGTTGTTACCGATTACAGCGAATGTCTTTGTGCATCATGCGCTGGGGATTGCACGGTCGTTAGGTGTGCATGAGTCGGTGGTTGGTTTATCCATGGTGGCGATTGGGACCAGTGTGCCAGAGCTCGCGACCTCATTGGTTGGCATGATGAAAGGCCAACATGATATGGCGATTGGGAATGTGTTGGGATCCAATATCTTTAATTTACTCGCCGTGTTGCCCTTCCCCGGATTGTTTGATCCCGGCAAGTTGCCCCCCCACTTCGTTAGCCGAGATTTACCGGCTGTGATGATTAGTACCCTCGCTATTTTCTTGGTGGGCTTTGCTTGGGGCGGACGTGATGGTCGTATTAATCGCTGGGAAGGTGCGCTGCTCTTACTGGGTTACGCCGCGTATTTGTGGATTTTGTTTTGATGACAAAAAAGGTAATGTATTGCATATATTTAATATGGCATGTTAAATATGCATGAAAAATAGCTTGAAAAATGAGAAAAACCATGTATATTTAATATTCCATATTAAATATACGCAGAGAGTTTATGTATCAACAGCGCACGCTAGAAGCAATACTACAATCTCAACTAAAACATTTTTGTGCTGTGGGCGTGACGGGTCCGCGTCAGTCTGGTAAGTCAACATTGCTACGGCATATGCTACCTGATTACCGTTATGTTACGTTCGACAAGCAGGCGAATGTTAACTTTTTTCAAGATGATCCAGATACGTTTATGAGGGAATATGCCGATCGCGTAATTTTTGATGAAGCGCAAAAGCAACCATTGATTTTTGAATACTTAAAAGTGGCCATTGATAACGATCGTGATAACTATGGAAAATTTGTCGTCTCTGGGTCAAATCAATTTAACTTACAGGCTAATATTTCAGAATCGTTGGCTGGGCGTATTGGTCTATTGACTCTACTACCCTTACAGTTTTCTGAAATACCAGAAACGCTGCACCAAGCATCTGTTTACAAGGGTGGGTTTCCCGAGTTAATTAAACAAGCGTATGTGCAGGATAGGGCATGGTTTGAGGCGTATGTGGATACCTATGTGAATAAGGATGTGCGTCAGGTCGAAAACATTGGTAATTTACGCGATTTTCGACGACTGCTTTATTTGCTTGCCGCACACACTGGGCAAACGCTCAATATGTCGAGTTATGCTAAGGCATTGGGTGTGTCTGTTCCAACGATTAAGCGGTGGATTTCTGTGCTCGAGGCCTCATATATTATTTATCTGTTGCCGCCTTATTTTAAAAATTTGGGAAAACGTTTGGTGAAAAGCCCAAAGATTTATTTTTACGATACAGGCTTAGTGTCTTTTCTAACCGGGATAGAAACCAAAGCACACTTTGAGCAAGGTTTGTTGGCTGGACCACTGTTTGAAAACTATGTGATTAGTGAAGTGCTGAAGTTAAAACATCATCATCAGACATTTGAGGAGCTTTATTACTTACGTACAGCTAATGGCGAAGAAATCGATTTGATTATTGATAATAAGCGTGAACAAATCTACGTAGAGATCAAAAAATCCGGCACATTTAGCGTGAAAATGGCGAGCACACTCAAGAAATATGTGGAAAAACCGAATCGCGGGGTTGTTGTGTATCGTGGAGATAGTCAGCGTTATACTGAAGATATTCAGTTTATGCACTACGACGATTTTTTTGATGCGTTGTCATCTCGCCAATGACGTTGTCACCCCGGGCTTGACCCGGGGTCTCCATCTGCTTCTGTCGTGCTATCAGGAGATCCCGCATCAAGTGCGGGATGACAAGACTGCAAATCCTGATATTTCACAAGCAATTGCTCTTTGGTTTCAACACGATCGGGGTTGAGCGGGATACATTCGACAGGGCAAACTTGTTGGCATTGTGGTTCATCGAAATGGCCGACGCACTCGGTGCATTTATCGGGATCGATTTCATAAATCTCCACGCCTTGATAAATCGCATCGTTAGGACATTCGGGTTCGCACACATCGCAATTGATACATTCGTCGGTGATAATCAGTGCCATAACAATACCTGCTTATTTAAATTGTTCTTTTAGTGCATCAGCCACAACTGGATGCACAAATTGACTGAAATCCCCGCCTAATCGCGCCACTTCTTTTACCATGCTGGCAGAAATAAAGGTGTAGTTTTCATGCGGGGTTAAAAATAATGTTTCGATGGATGCATCGAGTTGACGATTCATGCCCGCTAGTTGGAATTCATAATCAAAGTCAGTGACGGCACGCAGTCCCCGTAAAATAGCAGCTGCATTTTGTTGTTTCACAAACGCTACGAGCAAACCGTCAAAAGGCATGACGGTAATATGATCGTGTGCTGCGAATATTTGCGTTGCGAGTGCAACACGCTCATCTAAATGAAATAAGGGTTGTTTTTGCGGGTTAGCCGCGACAGCCACAATGACTTTATCGAATAACTTGCCCGCGCGCACCGCAATATCCACGTGACCATTGGTCAGCGGATCGAAAGTACCGGGGTAAATTATTGTCGTTGGCATCATCGCTTCCTCTCAGGCCCTGTAAGGTAAAGGATTTGTGCATGGGCGGCAAGTCCATGAAAGATCATAAAAACACCTCAGGCGATGTTAAAATGCTCTTTTAAGCCGCCTAAGCCCAAGATAAACTGTTCTTATATTGCCCGTTTCGTGCGATTTATGATAGACTGCTGCCCACGTTAGTTTTTTATATGGAGTTGCCGGTGCCGTTTGAAAAAAAAACACAAAAATCGATCTTAGGTCAGGCAGCACTACCGCTTTCGCAAGCAGTTTCACCGGAATTGTTCCATGCGATTTGTGCGCCCTTTGATACAGAGGTGATGCGGCCTAACCCATTAGTACAGAGTGAAGAAGAGGATGACAAGCCGGGCCTCGTGGAGGTTCTGATGCGGTGGCGTGGTGTGCTGCCAGCAGAACCAAGGATTCGTTATCATCGCACACATGTGCTTAATTTTCTGGAAGCGTACTTCAAACAGATCCCCAATGTGGCACCAGCACTTCAGCAAGCACTGAGCACAGCGCGGCATTGGTCAACAATAAGCGATGTGTATAGTCGTCGCGTAGAAACGCATCATCATGCGTGCCGAATTTTTCTAGAAAAACGTGCCGCACTCGATCAACAATGTAGCGAATTGGTCGCAGCGTTTGATGAAAATACGCTAACACTACGAAAGGAAAAAAGAAATGCAGAAGACTTGTCTGCTAATGTTCTAACTTTAAAGCTATGGTTTTACAACCAGTCGTTTAAGGCTCGCAAGGAAACATTCAGCTCGAAGCAGCAAGAGAAAGAGAGATACAGCGCTCAGAAAAAGAAGTTTTCACTAGAAAAGAAAGCATTAAAGGACAGCAAAGCGTCGGTTGAAAAATTAGAGAAAGCGCTGAAAAAAGCAGAAGCAGCTTTGCCAACATTATTTAAGAAAAGAAAAAAGTTGGTGGCAGAACAAGAGCGTCGACTTGATCACTTAAATGCTGCTATTAGCACGCTAGTAAAACAGTGTTATGACAAGGTCCATGATTTAGCCACCGGAGAAGTATTACTCTTGCCCGCGGGCACGATGACTATGTCGGAGAAATTTGAATTACAAAGTCATCCGGCGTGGCTGCAATTTAAAAAAGTAGACGATGAACAATTAGAGGTGACGCTATCATCCCGACCTCTTGGCCCAGAAGAGGGCAAGCAAGCATGTACGAAAGTATTTCTTATTGCTGATAATAGTGAAGAAGTGCCGGCGGTTATTGCGAATGCCATGCAAGCTTTATGGCTCCCCTACCCCGGTAACAGTAAGGAAGCGGGCAGCATGGAGGCGCCAAATAACGAGATAGGAAAACCAGAACAGTCAGAAGAACTAGTAGGTTTCAAACAAATACAAAAGGCCTATGAGAACGAGAAGGCCATCCCCGATCCGCCCTTGCTAGCACCACAACAATTATCGCTAAAAACAAGTAGTTTATTGAGGGCTATGGCGGGGAAAAATGAGCAGTTCATTGGTGCACCACATAAAATACATGAAAATGAAACACTGTTTCAATCATTTTGGCATTTCTTTACGGATACCTACGGTCGGCAAGCGACTCACATCAAACGCACCAAAATCCGTTTGCAGCTGCATACCTTGCAATCTTTCATGGCGCAGCACCACGGAACATTGTCTGATGACATGAGCTTGCGTGAACGTGTGCGTAGCGTTATCCGTGTATTGCAACAACGGGTGCTGGATGCGCACGAGAAAGAACATATTGCACAAGCTGAAATTGAGGATCTTCGTCAAGCCTTGGCGGCCTGCGAAGAACAAGTGAATGCAGCACAAGCAACGACAGCGATTCGTTCAGACGATGAATCTGTTTTGAAAACGTGGTCGCCCTTGGCTACGGATTTGATGTTTCGTTTACCGAGTGATACGCCAGACAACGCAGAAAAAATCAGCATAAATACGGGTGCTTTCCCCTTAGAAGAAACAGCACTTTCAAGTGAACCAGTACTGCAAAAAAATGACATGCCTCAGGCTGCCGTGTTTAGCGATACGGATTCGATTATCGATCGTCTAGCGGCAATGCAAACTTTGTTTGTGACCCATCAAGCGGCTGATCGTGGCTATTTGTTGTTTGATGAGTTGGTGCGCCAAATAAGACAGCTTCCCTATCCTGATACAACAAAATTGAAAGAACAGCTTGAACGACCTGTCAATCTATTTTGTGAAAACCCAAATAATGTCAAGGCTCGTTATGGTAAAAGCGTATCAGTAAAATATTTGTCAAGAGATGATATTCCTGGGGGGAGGTATCATGATGAAAAAGACTTCTTGAGAAATTTTGAGGTGCCTGATTTAACCCCTACGGCCATCGAGGGCGAGGATCCTTGGCATTGCTTAAATACAGCAGCGCGCCAGCAAGTGATGCAGCAATGTCTGGATCTCATCAAACAGCTTAATACTTTTATCGAAAAAAGCCCCCAGCTTAAAGAAATCATCACGAAAGATAATGCAGAAGTGATGTTCATCATGCAAAAGTTATTAGTGCTGCTGCGCTATCAAGTGTTGATTGATGCGTATTTTAATCAAGCCTGGTTTGGTGGAGATAATCAAAGCCCACATGAGGTTGGTTACCAGCACAGTAGAGTAAGTGTGACGCAAGTTGGTATAAACGGTGGTTCCTTCAAGGCGCAGTTGTTCGGCATCGGGGTGTTTTCCCACAGCCATTTGAGTGAGGGTGTTTTCAAAAAGATTGCGGATAGTATGCGATCGCTTTGCACTTCTTACTGTGATAGTGCTCAGGATGATTCTTATCCTGCAAAGGTTGGTGAGTGGTATCCTTTCTGGGGGCTTCCCTTGGCCTTAGATTTTGATGTGCTGAGTGGATTTAGTGGGCAGCTAGAAGGTCTCGAGCATTTTTATCAGCGATCTCTGATAAAGCTGCACTTGCTTGAAAAAGCGCAAGTTAATGAAGTAAGGTTTGTTTCAGCTTATGCCCGTAGGCCTGCACCAATACAAGCAGAAGATATGTCAGCGGCGCAGTATCAAAAAGTGCTACACAGGTATTCAGGCCAGCATGCTTTAGTTTCTCCTCCTTCTGACTGGGCTATGTGCAGTGATGAAATAGGCCCAGAAGCACGCACGCTTTTTCGTCGTGCTATGGGCTTGGCATCTCGCCTGGATACTTTTGTGATTTTTCAAGTGCCTTCAGCGGGATTACTGGAGGTCGCACAAAAGCTATTTATGAAGGCTTACGTCCTAGCTTTTCTTCTTAAAGAAGGTAAGGGTCTCTGGTGGGTTCGGGCTGAAAATATTGACACAAAAAAACATCCCTCAGGCCCTTGGCGTGATGATGCTTTGCGGCCAAGCACTCGATCAACAGATCGGTGGCATGTTCTCACAAGAAGAATAATTAAAATTGCACCAGAGCGAGGATGCCGTTACTTGGGAAGAGATTTAGGTCGTGCTTCACAACAACAGATTACTGTTCTTCGACATTTCCCGGGTATGAAGCCTCCTTTCCCTACACTTGGTAAAAGTGTCGAACAAGCGCAAGCTATCATGAATCTAGATACGCGTTTCAGCCTGTGGGGTTTTGTTGGCATGTTGCGAGAGGAGCCCTGGTTCTTGCTGGCTGAGACACAGCAGCGCTTCTATGAATATATTTTGCTGAATGTGAAGAGCTGGGGCGCGGCTTACGCGCAAGCAAAATCACAGAAGGATATTCCCCCTGAAGGCTTGAGAGTGCAGATAGCATTAGCAGACGCGATGCACGTAGCTTTTGAGCGGTACATGGAAGGGGAAGAATCCTCCGTTGAGATTTCTTTACGTATTGCGCAATGGAGCTTTTTGCTGAAACAGCAAATGTTACGATCTAGATATTATCCAACAGGGAAGAAAATAGCTGCGTTGCTTGAGGAAAAGAAAATAATAGAAGATCAACTTAAGGCGAACCGTGCGCTGCAGCTTGATCCTTCCGCTGAGATAGGAGACGACGATTTACTTGGCCATATTAAGCAGCTAAGGAAGGAAAACGCGTGTTCGGGGGAGGAGGTTAGACTTGGGCTTCGCGATCTACAGTTGGGTCACGAAATCATCAACCTTCAGCATATATATCACTGGACTCTCTACGACGATCGATTATACGCTGACCCTGCCGTACAAAAAGGCTTTGAACAACTACCGCTATTTAAAGATAAAATCATATCACTTGCTTGGAAAAGTGTTCTTGAGCGGCATAGCAGGGGTGGAAACATCCATCAGTTGCTTGTTCATCAAACGCCGCTTTTATGCCACGCGATGACCTTGATCGTTAACCAAGAGGCACTCTCAGAACAAGATATTTATGCGCTCATGGTGTTTCATACTTGTTTGAGTTTGCGGGATAACCCGGCAGCTTGGCGCGATCAGTATAGCCCGATGCTCTATATCGATACGCGTCGGCGCCTGGGACAGTGGCTACCACAAATTGAAACCTACTTGCTAAAAAATACTGAATTACGTCAGCGCATACTGAATACGGTGCTTGCGTCCAAAGCACCTTCTGAAATCAGCAATAAACCATGGCGCGGCACTTATCCTCGTTATCACCGCGGCAATGTTGTTATTCATTTAACAGAAGGTTGGATGCACTGCAAAAAAACATTGCTGGCGGGTGTTCGCCTGCCTGATGGGGCAGCTTCGGCCTACGCGGCTCACCTGCCTTCTGAAGATGTCTTACGTCGAGCCAATTATCGTATTGTCTCTCTGGGAGAGAAGCGCGGCAAAATAAGCTTTGAGCATGACGGAACGGTTTATCTTATTGATGGGCAGCTAAAAGGGGATGGGGTTTTTACTAGAGATGATAAGGGTGACAAACACCAACTTTTCATGCGGTCTGTCAGTGAAGAAAAAGCATGGGAACGTGCTATCCCAGGAGAAACGAAGTGGCTTCAAACATACGCAGTGTCTCAAGATTTGCAGCGCATTCGATATTTCTCACTGAGAAACGATAAGAAACAAAAATGTTTTGGCGTGAAGCTGAACCTTGCTGGCGAAATGGTGCATTGTGATGATTACCGTCATGCTCGTGATGGCGCTTTGCAGTTGAACTTAACGAAACATCCTTTTCAGAAAGCATTATTAGCATTTGAAAGCCCTGCATTTACTTGGTGTTGGATGAAGTCTGGAGAAAAGCAGCCGGCTGCGATTGAGTTCCCACGTTACGGTTTGTATTTTACCAGGGATCCGCACACGAATTTGTATCAGTGTGAAAGCGGCAAGCATCAGGGTTATGCCTTGAATATGGAAATCCCCCAGTCTATTCCCAATCATTTGCCTTGCGGCTTAGTATTAACACACCCCAAACAAGATCCTTGTTTGTTGCTTCCGGATCTGAAAACACTTGTCTTAGACCCCAAAGAATATGGGTTTTGGTACCAGCTAGCCCGCACACTAAAGGCGGCATTCATTGCCATAGGTAGCTTTATTGTCCGGCGCATGCATGATTTGCCTGCCAAGTTAAAAGAAAAGAAAGTGCAGTGGATGCATGTTTCTGCTATGAAAAAGAAAGAGCCGCCTGTAGCTGGGGATACTGCTTGGCATGTCAAGGATGTTCTAATACTTCCTTTTACTGTTGTGCCGCGGATGCTTAAAGCCGTATTTTTAGGCGCATGGTATCGCGTGAGGCGATTATTTAAATATAACCGTGCTGATGCGGATGCGGTGCGTGATGCCGTACCTTTTGTGGCGACAGACACACGTGAGTACACGGCGTTACGACTCTCAACGCCAAGCCTAGGGCGCCCCATTGCCTTGAGTGAAGCACAAAGCATTTCTGCCTACTTGGATTTGATTGAGTTGACCATCAAGCAGTATATGGCTGGTGATAAATCCGTGTTGTCACACCTGCAGACCTACTGGGCGGGCTTGGTGAGTGCGCCAGTACTCGCGCTGAAAACGGAAGAGGCCCAATCTGCATTGTCGGAAAAGCTAAAACAATTTCCTGTGTCGCCGGTAATGCAAGATCCTAAGGCACAACTATCCACACAAGATAAAACAGTATTGAGTATTTTTTTAAAAACCTGTGTTGCGCTATATCCGATGATACAAGGTATGCCTCTCAAGTGGGAAGTCGTGCGCGTTATTCATCAGTATTTCCCTACGTATCGCAGATTAGGTAAACACATTGCAGCAGTCGCTAAGCTAAGCCCTGAGGCGTATGAGCTTGCAGAAGGATTATTGAATGATCGCCATTATTCAAACAAGGTCTCTCCACGCTTGTCGCAAACAAAGACGCAGGCAAAACCGACATCGCAACATACCCCTTCAGCCGTGTTATTGGCGGAATCAGCGCTTAGCGAAATTTTCCATGCTGAGCTGACAGATCCTGTAAGTATTGCTATGCCCGAGATAGCCGGTACGGAGGATGCCTGTGTGAAGTCGCGCATACAAGTGCTGACGCAAGGTTTAGAGGCAGAAAATACATCGCCGCAAGATGGAAAACGCTATGGTATTCAGCCAGAGCAAGGTGGTGCATTGCATGAGAAACTCAAAAAAGAAAATGCGTCGGCATCAGTGTTACAGGCTAAGCACTTAGATAAGATGAGTCAGATGCTGCAAGCTGATGCGAGTAATGTATCGCAACTATTGGCAGCTGAAGCCAATGTGTTCCATACAACAACGTTACCCGCTTTATTAAGTCGCTTGCTCCAGGGTGGTATGCCTGCTGTTCATAAGGCGTTGCCTGCGGCATGTGATCAAACAGCGTTTACTCGAACGCTGCATGCGTACTTGCTTGCCTCTATCAAAGCAAACTGGGCTAATGCTTGTTTACAGGCCCACGACAACTTGCTTACTGAGCAACAAGATAATAGTGCTCAGGCGACGCATGCATTGCATGACATGATCACACGACAACGTATGTACGATCCTGCTGATCCGGACAACTTTCATTATGTTTTGTTGGAATATTTCAGCGGTTTCATTCTAAGGCCTGCGCAAATGGCCATTGTTGAGGCACACTTGAAAGCAGGCCATGTCAGCGATACGCCGGGATTAATGACACAGGCACCGACGGGATCTGGAAAAACGACGGTGCTGATGGTGTTGCTTGGCTTATTAAAAGCGCAGCAAGGCGAGACTAAACATTTAGTGACGCTTGTCTTTATGCACGCCTTGAAAAAAGAAGCCTTACAGCATTTGCGAAAGATGTTAGGCGAAGCTTTTCAGCGTATGGTGTTTGATTTTGAATTTAGTGCGAAAGAAGCGAAAGAAAACCCACAGTACTACCAAGATTGTTACCAGGCGATGAAGCGTGTACAAGAATCCGGTGGTGTGATGGTAACAACGCGTGGTGCGCGACCTATGTTGCAAGAAAAGTTCATTGCGATGTTACAGCGTTATACAGATGGTGTTCAGAATACTCATGAGGAAAAAGAAGCCCTGCAGTCTTTAGCAAAGATATTAACACTGCTTGAGACAGAGGAAGTTGCTATTTACGATGAAGGTGATCGCTTGCTGACAGCGATGAATGAAGTGCATCTTCAGCTGGGGACACCCCGCCCCGTTTCTCAACAATTTAGACAGATTGTTCTTACTGTATTTTTTGCATTACTTGATCACGATGAAAGACTAGGTTTGCGAGATAATACGGTCTCGACTTTACCGAAAGAACAACAGGATGAAATTTTACAGTGTGCTGCAGAGAAGGTTGCAGACACTTTAGTCGGTGAGATTAAGAAATCCTTAGATGTTGAGGTTAATAAGACAACATTGACAGCGTATTTTCAGGGTAAGCTTGGGAAAGATGAGGCTGTATCGTTTCTAGCTGAACTCAACAAACAGGTGGAAATGCCTGGCTTACGCGATCAAATGGCGATGGCAAAAGATTTGTTGACCTTGGTGCTTCCGCGCATTGTTTTTCAAAAGAAAAATCACCGCGATTATATTCGTTCAAAAGAACATGGTGGCGCTGTGCCGACTGATGCGCCAACGATGGCCCGTGAGCATGCGGAGTTTGACGATATTTTAGAGCGCATGAGTTATACCACGATCGATATGATGCAAGAGGGTATTTCACGCGAGACATTGCTCGATTGGATCGAAGAAATGAAGAATGCCGCATCCATTGAAAGACGTATGAATAATACTTTATTAGAAGAAACAGTGGCGGCGCAAGAATGCCTAAGAATTCTAGGAGATCCATTGTCTGCATGTGACGGTCTCATACTGGGAGATAGAACATGGGAAGAAAAATCTGAGGTTTGGTTGGTGCGGATTAATCAAGACCCGGGAAGATTGGCATATTTTATCGATCGACAACTTAGCAAAGTGATGTTTAGTCCCGGTAGAATTAGTGCAGATGCACAGAATATTGTCTCCATGTCTCGTGAAAACCATAGTTTATCAGCGACTGATGCGGGTGGAAAAGGCCAAGTGCAGTTCGCACGCAATGATGATACGACTGCTTCTAATGTGCAAGGAAAAGCTTTCCGGCAATTGTTATCTCGCTTTGATGGCGTTACAAAGCCATTGATTAATTTGGCAGACGTGACACCAGCAGCGCTTTTTAACACAATTCACGAACAAACAAGTGACTACCCAAAAATTATCATCGATGGCGGTGCCTTCTTTGTGGATAGTGCATACTCACCTGAGGTCGTAGCAAAATCCCTTTATGAAACTCAGCCTAACTTAGGCCCTGTCGGTTATTATGGTTTAGATAAGTTGGTCCACGTTTACCCTGCTGCGGCAGAGAAGCCACAACGATTTACCCGTTTTTACTATCATGCTGCGTTTGCACGGGGTGCGGATGTGAAGTTGGTGCAATGTGAGGCGGCATATTTGTTATCGTCCGGCAATGAAACCTTAGAAGATTTAGAGCAGCATACGGGGCGATGCCGAAACCCGAATCAGAAAATGCGCGTGGTGGTGCCGGCTAAAACGGGGATCACGTCTTTTGAGAAATGGCTTGACCGCAGTATTGTGCTTGATGCCTTAATGGGCGCAGAACAATATCAGCGTAGCATTAAGCAGCAATTTCGCAATGTCATGAGACGAGAAATGTGTAAAAAGTTAGTAGCCGCTGTGCTGTCGATCAGTAGCTCACAGGAAAAATTAGCTGCGGTATTGAATGCATTCAATCAGGCAGATTTTCTCATGACAATGCATGCTGATGAGAATGCTTTTGAGACGGAGGGGGCTTACTTCGATCAGCACGGTTTGCCACATCAATTTGATGCTAAGCCTATGGACGTATTGACAGCAGAATATAATAAGCGTGTTGCGCAAGTAGACACAATATCGGGATTAGACGAGGCAGAGAAAACAAAGCTAAAAGAAGCGCTTAAACAGGTATTTCATAACATTGACCCATCACAGCTACCCCAGAAAATACTAGCAGGTTCAGCTGATCTGGGTAAAACGGTTGAAGTCGAGTTAGAAGAAACAGTGCAGCGAGAAACGCAACAACTTCAAGAGTTAGAGCGTCAAACGGCGGATGGTGGCGAATTTAGAGAGATCCCTTGGGTGCAACCACTTTCTAGTAGGGAATTTTCCCTAGGGAGCAGTATTCAGGGCCGTAAGATGTCGTATGCGGTCTTGAGAGACGCATTATTGGATCTAGAGAGAACATCACCCTCTAAAAGGCAACACTGGCGAGCGATACTTGAGGAAAATAACAATCGCTACGATCATCCCTTTGCGCTACATGCCTTGTCTAACGTGATGGCCTATTATGGTTTCTCTGTGGATCCAGCTATGCAGTTTACCGAAAACTTTTATCCTGCTGAACAAACGCGCGGACGATATCATCAAACCCTCCCGCTATTAAGGGACACCTTTTATGATGCACAGGACAATCATACTTTGGGCGAACATGAAAAAACAATCACCGCGTGGCGAAAAGCTGCATTCTTTTCTGATAGTGTCAGTCTGCGACATATTTTTGATAAGGCGCAAAACAGTGTAGAAACCTTGGTGATTTATCAAAACCCTGGCGATCCCCATGATATTGATGTGCTGGCGATTGATCGCTTAGAGCAATTATGGTTTGCAAAACATATTGAGGGCCCAGTATTATTGTATGATATTTGTAGCGCTAAAGTGACGTTGGTGAAGGATGGTATGAGTCCGGAGAATCATGCAATTTATCGCACACTGTCGACGGGTAAAGTGGATAAAGATGGCGATGCTGTTGCATTACAAGAACGGATTTGGCGTTGTGTTGCCTTGTGGCGATTCTTTGATGGGAAATCTGAAGAACAACACTATACGCAACCTGAGCGAGCACAGTTAAAGGCATGGCTGAAAGAACAGTTGACGTCAGATGATGCTGCTCAGCAAATGCAAAAGTTCTTAAAGCGCTTGTTCGCTTATCGATCGGAATCGGTATTAGGTCGTTTTTCAAATTGTTGGTTAGCGCAATGTATTCAAGAAACGATAGATAGTCACAGAAGGAGTGCAACATTTACGCCGTAACACAGGCCTTCACTACATTGCCCATTTTCATGGAGCAAGAACCTTTGATGAGAATCGTGGTATCTGGCTGACATAAGGGAAGTACGGCTTCAATCAATGTAGCTTGATCGGTAAAGTGCTTGGCCTTATCGCCAAATACTTTTGCGGTGTGCGCTGTGAGTGTGCCTAATGTTAGCAAGTCATCAATGCCTGCCTGACGCATGGTTTCGCCGGCCTGTTGATGAAAAGCTACCTCGTCTTTACCTAGCTCACCCATATCGCCCAACACCAGTATCTTTCGGCCTGGCTGTACGGCTAGCACAGTGATAGCGGCGTTTAATGATAAAGGATTGGCATTGTAGGCGTCATTGATAATCACAGCACCATTGCGCCCTGCTTTACGTTCCAAGCGTCCCGGCGTGATACTGGCATTCATTAGGCCTTGCTGTATTGCTGCTAAATCACTGCCAATGGCCAAACAAGCGGTTGCGGCCATTAAAGCATTACGCACATTGTGTAGGCCCATTAAAGGGGCATTGATGTCGCATTGTCCTGCCGGTGCCATCAATGTAAAACACGTGTGATCGGGGTGTAGTTGAATATTATCGGCATGCACCATGCCATCGCGTAAGCCGACGGTGAGTTGCGAGTGCTGTTTGCAGTGTTCGCGAAACATATCCGCATAATCATCGTCGGTGTTGATAATGGCAATACCCTGCTCTTTTAAGCCGTGATAAATACACACTTTTTCTTTCGCAACACCGTCAATGCTGTGACCGACACCTGCTAAATGAGAAACACCCACATTGGTAATCATTGCGACATCGGGTTGGACTAAATTCACCAAGTATTCGATTTCACCAGGCAAATTCATGCCGATTTCAATGACAGCGACGCGATGTTGCGGACCCAATTGTGCCAGCATCAGCGGTACGCCATAAAAATTATTAAAATTCCCTTGGGTTGCGAACACCTGATCAGCGCCAAAAGCGGCGGTTAACATACTGGCGATCAGATCTTTCGTGGTCGTTTTGCCATTACTCCCTGTCAAACAAATCACAGGGAAATCAAACTGCATGCGCCAATGTTTGCTTAGTAAGCCCATCGCTTTTAATGCATCGTCAACAATAATTTGCGGACATGCAACATCCATCACGCGCTCGACAACCAGCCCCGCTGCACCAGCGTCTATCGCTTGCTGAACGAAATCATGGCCATCTAAATGTTCGCCTTTGACGGCAAAAAATAAATTGCCTGCTTGCAGGCTGCGTGTATCAATGCTGATCCCTGTGAATGCGGCATCGTCGCCGTGCAAGCGAGCATTTAATTGGGTGCTTGCTTCGCTAAGAGAAAACTTAATCATGAAGATTCCGGGTTGCGTAATGCCGTTGCGCGTGCAACCGCGGCTTTTACTGCATTGCTCGCGGTGGTTTTTGCATCGCCTGCATCAAACTCGGCAATCGCTGCAGCGGTCGTGCCATTCGGTGAGGTAATGCGTTGACGCAAGGCAACAACATCTTCATCGCTCTTTTGCGCTAATGTTGCTGCGCCTGCAGCGGTTTGTAAGGTAAGTGCCGTGGCTTGTTGTTTATCTAAGCCTAATTCAACACCGGCGTTGATCATGGCTTCCATTAAATAAAAGAAATAAGCGGGACCGCTGCCGGATAAACCCGTGAGCACATCAAATTTATCTTCTGTGTCGACCCAAACCGTTTTTCCAAAGCTTTGGCAATACTGCTCTGCCTCAGTTTTTTCATCGGCCGTTGTATCGGGGGTTGCGATGAGTGCTGTCATGCTTTCACCCACGGTCGCGGCTAAATTAGGCATGCAACGCACCACGTGCAAATGCTTGCCCAGCGTGTCTTGAATCGTATCGAGTGAAATGCCGGTGACAATGGATAAAACCAGGGGATTTTTATCGGCTAATGTTGGTGCCAGATCTTGCATGAGCTGCGTGATAAGCTGAGGCTTAAGGCCTAAACAAATGATATCCGCTTTTGAGGCGGCTTCATGATTATCTGGGGTGGTGAGAACGCCTTGCTCGGATAAGTGCGATAACATCGCAACATGACGCCGGGAAGCAATGATGTGATCGGCAGGATAGCCCTGCGTCAGCAGGCCCTGAATAATGCTAGACGCCATATTGCCAGCGCCGATAAATGCGATGTATTTTTGCATAACAGCAGTATACAGGAAGAAAACTTACGCTGCGATTGCTTCTTCTTGCTCAGCCTCAAGCGCTTCTGCTTGAATTTCAGCAGCGAATGGGCCTTTTGTGCCATCAGATAGTGTGAATTGCACGGTTTGGCCTCGCATTAAGGTTTTGTAGCCTTCGCCTTGAATCTGTGAGTAGTGTGCGAAAATATCGTCACCACCATTCTCAGGTTCGATGAAGCCAAATCCTTTGGTGTTGTTGAACCACTTGACTGTTCCAGTTGTCATAAACATATCCTTATTGCAGCCTTTGTCCGTAAAGGCATCTTTAACTTCCCTATGCTAGCGATAAACGGAAATGTGGACAATGTGAAGGCGGGTATTCCGGTCTAAAACCACTCGTTTTTGGACTGTTTGGTTAAAATTTAATTGAAATCGGATAGTTATTGGGGTTGTTTGTGAAAGCAACCCCAATATTGAAGGGCTTAGGCTTTTGCAGGGCCTGCATCAGTAATGACAGAGTCGATCTTAAACTGTGCAAAGTTTTCAACAAATTGCTGAACCAAGGTTTGCTCTGCTTGTTGGTAAGCGGCTTGATCGCGCCACGTTTGCTTGGGATCGAGTAGCGCATCTTCCACACCCTCAATGTGTGCGGGTACGCGTAAGTTAAATGCAGATACCTCGTGCGTGTCGCCTTTTAAGAGCTCACCCGACTGAATAGCATGTACAACACGTCGCGTTGTTGGGATGTTGAAACGTGTACCCCCTTCGCCGTAGGCGCCGCCAGTCCAGCCAGTATTCACTAGGTATACGGTTGCGCCAGTTTCTTCTAAGCGTTTCATGAGCAGTTCCGCATACACGCCAGGTGCTTGTGGCAAGAACGGTGCGCCAAAGCAGGCACTGAATGCAGGATTAACCCCAGCTGCAGCGCCAATTTCTGTGCTACCCACTTTTGCTGTGTAACCACTTAAGAAATGATAAGCCGCTTGTTCTTTTGTAAGAATAGAAACAGGGGGCAATACGCCGTATAGATCACAGGTTAAGAAAATGACGGCTTTGGGTAGTCCGCCACGGTTATCGGGTACGCGTAGTTCAATGTGTTCACGCGGATAAACAGCACGCGTATTTTGTGTGAGACGACTGTCATGAAAATCAGGCTTGCCATCAGCATCGATGATGACATTTTCCATAATGGAGTGATGACGAATCGCATCCCAAATAACGGGTTCAGTTTTATGCGTGATATCGATGCATTTTGCGTAGCAACCGCCTTCGAAATTAAACACATCGTGATCAGACCAGCCATGTTCATCATCCCCGATGAGTTTACATGTTGGATCGGCAGATAGTGTTGTTTTCCCTGTGCCTGATAAACCAAAAAATAATGTCGTGTTGCCATGTACATCAACGTTTGCAGCACAGTGCATCGGTAAAATGTCACGAGAAGGTAAAATAAAGTTTAATGCAGAGAACATCGCTTTTTTCATTTCGCCTGCATAACGTGTACCAACGATTAATACTTTACGTTCAGTAAAATTCAGCATGACGGCAGCGTTGCTATTGCATGCATCACGCGCGGGATCGGCTTGCATGTGAGGCACGCTTAGCAGTGTCCATGCTTTTTCGCCACCCGTGTATTCGCCTTCAGGACGAATAAATAAATTGTTGACAAATAAATTATGCCAAGCGGTTTCAGTGATAACTTTCACTGGTAAGAAATGCGTATCACTTGCACCAACGCGTAAATGCGAAACAAAACATTCTTCTTTTTCATTGAGATAACTTTCTGCGAGTGACCACAACTGTTGGAAATGTGCATCGTCAGTTGGTTGGTTTACCGCGCCCCAATCTACAACATTGTGTGTGGTGGCATCGTCAACGATGAAACGATCTTTTGGCGAACGACCAGTGTGTTTGCCTGTTTCTGTCACAAGTGCACCATTGCTTGCAAGGCGTGCTTCACCACGGCGTAACGCGGCGCTAACAAGTTCATCTTTGGATAAGTCGGTGTGGATCATGGTTTCTACGTCTTCTGTAATCATGAGGGTGGGCCCTAGTGTGAAGTAGGGGGCATTATACCTGAAATAAGCGGTGAATTCTCCACCATTTTTGGTGAAAATGCGTTATAATGTAGTCAATTAACCCCTATAAAGCGGACAATTTATGAGCAAGGTATTAACCGGTCTTCAAGACCAAATCTTAGTCGCCTCTCCTCATCTGCATGACCCCTATTTCGAGCGATCCGTCATATACATCTGCGATCATTCTGACATAGGTGCAACGGGTTTTGTGGTGAATATACCGACGGAATTGATGCTGAGCGATGTATTCTCTGATATGTCGATTACGGTCAGTAATGCTCGTTGCCACGATCAAGCCGTGTTTTCAGGGGGCCCAATTAAAACGCAGCAAGGATTTGTATTGCATCGCAGTACAGAAAAAAAGTGGACGTCTAGCCTCCATATGGGAGGTGAACTGGCGGTAACTTCTTCGCGTGACATACTTGACGCTATGGCTAGTGATGCCGTGAATACTGATGAACACCTGTTGATTCTCGGTTATGCCAGTTGGTCGTCTGGCCAGTTGGAAGATGAGTTGGTACATAATGATTGGTTGATTGCGCCACGCGACATGAAGTTGATCTTTGACACCCCCATTGAAGCGCGCTGGGATGCTGCTATGTATAGTCTAGGCGTGAACCCTATGCATTTGAGTGATGCAGTGGGTTATGCTTAGTGACCACTTACTTTGGCCTAGATTTTGGTTTGCGTAAAATGGGCGTGGCAGTTGGCCAAACGATTACAGCAACCGCTAATCCTTTAACAATTATTTCCGCACTAGAGGGTATTCCTCATTGGCCAAGCTTGGATAAGCTGGTTGAAACATGGCGACCCACGGGGTTTGTGGTGGGGCAGCCATTCCATATGGATGATACTGAAGCGCAGTTGAGCGAGCATAGTAAAAAATTTGCCGAAAGCGTACGTGAACGTTATCAAAAACCGGTATACCTCGTCGATGAACGTTTAACCACTAAAATTGCCCAGCAAATTCAACGTGAGACGGTGACAAAAAAGTCGAATAAACATGCACCGGTGGATGACATTAGTGCGCAGCTGATTCTACAGACCTGGCTAACTGAACACTGATTCTGTTGCATTTCCCGATAAATAATGACATGCTGAAATGACTTTTTTATAGGAGAATCGCATGAAACGTTCTGTCATTGCTGCGGCAATATTATCACTTACCGTAAGCCAAGCGCTTGCATCAAATAGCAATGGTTGGTACGCCGGTGTGGGTGCGGGCTGGGCTAGTGCCAATGTTTCTAAAGACGACACGACAACAACTGCAGACAAAGTTGATAAAAATGTCATGGGTGCGAAAACAGTCATGGGTTACCAGTACAATCAAAACTTTGCATTACAAGGTTCGTACATGTACATGGGGAACAACAAATATAAAAGTACGACGGCTGCGTCAAATGGTGCATTTTCAACAAATGTATTAAGCACTAGCATTGTGGGCTTGTTACCTTTGTCAGATAAATTAGATGCGCAAGTGGGCTTGGGTGTGTATCGCACCTTCGTACACTTAGATAGTAACCTGACTTTCCGTGATAGCAGCGATAAACCCGATGACGAATGGGGCCTTACCTATTCTTTGGGTGCAAAGTATGACGTTACGCCTGCGTTTTCAGTCGGTGTTGCGTGGGACCAATTACTAGAGGGCGCTAAAAATAGCATGTTGTCTGGTAATTTGTATTATTACTTCGGCGGTTAATGCACCTTGTTGTCATCCCGGAATTTGCGAAGCAAATATCCGGGACCTCCTTCAGACGCGAGTACACTGAAAAGGATAGACATGTCTCAACGTATACTACTCCCTCTCCTCGCGCTAAACATTTTTGTTTTAGCCTTTGTTTATTTTCTCCAGATCAATCAAGGCCTCGAGCCCTGCCCGCTGTGTATTGTACAGCGCTGGCTATTAAGCGGCTGTATTTTACTGAATGCATTGATGTTAGTGCATCGATCGTCTTGCATTGCGCAATGGATGTATGCGCTGATGTTGAGTGCGCTGGTATTGTTTGGTTTGCTGGTTGCTGGTCGCCATGTTTGGTTGCAGCATCAACCGATAAGCGGTTTAGGTTGCGGCTTGAGCCTCGATCAAATGTTAAAAGTGATGCCGATTTCCGAAGTGACTAAAACTTTATTCCAAGGGTCCGCCAGTTGCCAGCGCGCGATACCCTTTTGGTTTGGCTTTTCTCTGGCGCAATGGTCGCTGGCGTATTTTCTCGGTTTACTCGGTGCAACGTGCTACAGGATATATTGGCTTAAGTCTTCATTTTCTACCAATTCACCCAATTGCTGATCGACATAATCAGCATCGACTTTACAACTGCCCCCTTCATCTGACGCACCAAATGATAATTCATCCAGCAAACGTTCCATGACAGTGTGTAAACGCCGCGCGCCAATATTTTCAGTACGTTCGTTAATTTGCCATGCTAATTCAGCTAAACGATTGATGCCTGTTTTTGTAAACTTGAGTTTCACATCCTCTGTTGCCATCAATGCTTCGTATTGCTTGGTGAGCGAGGCATGTGGTTCGGTCAGAATGCGGGTGAAATCTTCTGCGGTTAGTGCTTTCATTTCCACACGAATAGGTAAACGACCCTGTAACTCTGGAATAAGATCAGAAGGCTTTGATAAATGAAAGGCCCCTGATGCAATAAACAAGATATGGTCTGTTTTAATTGATCCGTAGCGTGTTGAGACAGTGCAGCCTTCAATGAGCGGCAATAAGTCACGTTGCACCCCTTCTCGGGAGACGTCGCCACCACCGCGTGTTTCATCTGTGCGGCGTGCGACTTTGTCTAACTCATCGATAAAGACAATGCCATTCTCTTCGACGCTTTTGAGTGCTTGCGCGCGGATGTCATCTTCATTCACCAATTTAGCGGCTTCTTCTTCGACTAATTGCTTTAGCGCACCTTTAATTTTTAATTTCCGTGCCCGTTTATTGTCATGTTTCAAGCTTTGAAACATTTTTTGTAGCTGAGATGTCATTTCTTCCATGCCAGGTGGCGTCATGATTTCTACACCAACAACACCGGACTGTAATTCTAGTTCGATTTCTTGATCGTCTAATTCCCCTTCGCGTAATTTTTTACGAAATACTTGGCGTGTATGCTCTTGTGATTCATCAGGGGTATCATCCTTATCGACACTTTCTGCTTTGGGCAATAAAATATTTAGTATGCGCTCTTCCGCTAATTCTTCGGCACGACGTTTTACCTTTTCTACTTGTTGATCGCGGACTAACTTGAATGAAACATCAATTAAGTCGCGGATAATTGATTCTACATCACGACCGACATAACCCACTTCCGTAAATTTTGTTGCTTCTATCTTGATGAATGGCGCATTGGCTAATTTTGCTAAGCGACGTGCAATTTCAGTTTTACCGACACCGGTAGGTCCAATCATTAAAATATTTTTTGGTGTGATCTCTGTGCGCAAGGCTTCAGGCACCTGCATGCGACGCCAGCGATTACGCAAAGCATTCGCGACAGCACGTTTGGCATCAGGTTGGCCAATGATGTGGTTATCAAGTTCAGATACAATTTCACGCGGGGTTAAATTTGTCATTTGCAATCCAATGTTTCTATGGTGTGTGAATGATTTGTGTAAATGCAGATATCGCCTGCAATACTTAAGCTTTTTTCAACGATGGCTTTTGCAGATAACTTGGTATTATCCAGCAATGCCATTGCAGCAGACTGTGCAAACGGACCGCCAGAACCAATCGCGATTAAATCATTTTCAGGTTGGATGACATCGCCATTACCCGTAATGACTAAGGATGCTGTTTTATCGGCAACAGCCAGTAAGGCTTCTAAGCGTCGTAACATTTTATCGGTACGCCAATCTTTGGCGAGCTCGACAGCGGCGCGCGTTAAGTGGCCCTGATGTTTTTCTAGCTTGGCTTCGAAGCGTTCGAACAAAGTGAACGCGTCAGCCGTGCCGCCAGCAAATCCTGCGATGATTTGATCGTTGTAAAGGCGCCGCACTTTGCGGGCATTGCCTTTCATGACCGTGTTGCCCATGGTCACTTGCCCATCACCACCAATCACCACGTGTTTACCGCGTCTTACCGACACAATGGTTGTGCCACGAAACTGTTCCATAATGCATCCTCAGGGGGTTAGTCAGTGCCTAGTAGTAAAGGTGGGGCCAAATTTGCCAAATTCAAGGATGTATACTATTATATACATAAGTCATGTTTATGTCTGATATATTATACATTCTGGGGTGTTATGTTACTATCTAAACAAAGTGTGCAATCTCTTTTGGTCTTAGGGCAGATGTTAAGTGTTGCTCGTTTACAGCGCCGATGGTCACAGCAGGAGTTGGCGACGCGCCTGGGGGTGAGTCGAATCACCGTGCGTGCGATTGAGGCTGGACAAGCTAAAACGGCAATTGGCACAGTGTTTGAGGCAGCAGTATTGTTAGGTATTCCTTTAATGACACATGACAAAAAGCAATTATCGCATTGGCAAACAACGCTGGATAATTTTAAATCTTTGTTGCCGACGCGCCCACGTAAGAAACCGGAGATAGACGATGACTTCTGAGCCAATGCATGTAGACAATGCTTACGCTTGGGTGTGGTTGCCGGAGAAAACGGAACCGGTAGTGGCAGGCAAAATCAGTAAGGTAGATCGTGTTTACGCATTTGCTTATGGTAAACATTACCGATCTCGATCAGATGCCATCCCATTCTCACCAGTTGAGTTGCCATTAGCTGGTGGAGAGTTTACGCCTCAAGGGATGAATACATTGCATGGTGCTTTGCGTGATGCGGCACCGGATGCATGGGGACGCCGTTTAATTGATATAAGTTATCCAACTTTTTATGCAGAGGAGTTAGATTACTGTTTGATGGCAGGCAGTAATCGCATCGGCGCATTAGATTTTCAATTATCTGCAGATCATTATGAACCACGATCTACGCCAAGTTTAGGTGTAGATGATATTGCTTATTTTGCTGATTTTGCAGAAAAACCGGTGGAGATTTCTGCCGAGTTAGCGAAAATTATTCAGCACGGCACAAGTGTTGGTGGTGCAAGGCCAAAATGTTTGCTAGATCACCATGGCGAAGAAAGTATTGCAAAATTCTCTTTATCAACCGATCAATATGCACTGATTAAAGCAGAATATGTCGCGATGACCTTAGCAAAAAAAGCTGGACTGGATGTCGCAGAGGTTGATTATGTTTCTTATCATGATAGGGATATTGTGATCGTGAAACGCTTTGATCGGATTCAATGTGCGGAAGGCACGCAAAGACGTTTTATGTTGAGTGCGCTGAGTTTATTGCAATTGAATGAGATGGAAGCACGTTATGCGAGTTACATCGATTTGACGCATATCATTCGTGCACATTTTGTTGATGCAACAACAAGCTTACATGAACTATTTAAACGTTTAGTTTTTAATGTGTTGATTGGTAATACGGATGATCATGCACGTAACCATGCCGCTTTTTGGGATGGCAACGCATTAACATTAACGCCGGCATATGATTTGTGTCCGCAGTTTCGCCATGGTGGAGAAGCGACACAAGCCATGGCGATTGAGGGCGCAGAAGGAAATTTTTCGACATTAACCAATGTACTATCCGTCGCGCACCACTTTAAGTTAACTGAGTCTCAAGCAACAGAGATGATTAACCAACAAATTGCCGTGATAGAAGATCACTGGGGCAATACCTGTGATGCGGTTGATTTGCCATTAGTCGAAAGAAAACGCCTTTGGGGGCAAGTGATTTGTAGTGATTTTAGTTTGCGAGGGTGGTCTAGCCATTAAGCCACAGAATTAGATTTTACCAGCAACGGCCGATAATGCTGTTTTTCGAGTTGTTGTTTGATCTTAAGTGCGAAAGCTTTATCTGTGTAAGGGCCTGCCATAATTTTTAACCAACCGGTTGCCGTCGTTGTAATGCGTACGGTATACCCTGATGCGGCCAATGTGGTTTTCACATCTTGCGCAACACCAGGTTCGCGGAAAGCAGCGACTTGAAGCAGATACCCTGCTATCGGCGCGGCATTATTTGGTGCACTGTCATTTTCTGCGCTTAGGTTATCTTCGGGGGCATTGGTGTCTAAGCCTGATAAATCATTGGGATCGCTTAATACATGATAAAAATCAAACTGCGGCGCAGCGGCGGGTTCAATGACTTGCGCAACTTTGCTGGTTTCGACCGTGTTTTTTAATTCGGTGGCTTGTACCAATTTATGATGATGATGTTTTGCGATGAAGATAGCGAACAATAAAGCGAGGCCTAAAAGGCCTGCTAGCAAAATGAGCCACGGTGAGGTACGTCGACGTTGACGTTGTTGTGTTTGAAAGCGGTTGGCATAATCTCGAGTCATTACATGACCTCAGGGCAACTAACGCCCAATAACTTTAACCCATTAGCCAAGACTTGGCGAGTGGCTAGGCTTAATGTGATACGTGCAGTGCGGCATTTTTCATCATCCACCAATAATTGATGTGCGTTATAAAAAGCATGAAATGCTTGCGCTAAGTCTCGTAAATAATGCGCGATTAAGTGCGGCTCTAAGTTATTCGCGGCATTCGCGAGCGTTTCAGGATAACGCGCCAACATGGTCATCAAGGCTTTTTCGGTTGATTCTGTGAGTGCATCTAAAGCATTGAGGCCAGCCGCTTGATTATAAGTCATGCTCTTTTCTTCAAGTTGACGCATCACACTGCAAATACGGGCATGCGCATATTGAATGTAAAACACAGGGTTTTCATTCGCATGTTTTTTTGCAAGCTCTAAATCAAAATCCATGTGCTGTTCATGCTTGCGCATCACATAAAAGAAACGCGCAGCATCGCAACCCACTTCATCGATGAGTTCGCGCAAGGTGATGAAGGATCCCGAACGCGTGGACATGGATACTTTTTCTTTGCCACGATATAAAATCGCAAACTGAATTAGTGGGATAGATAAGCTGTCGGTATCATGTCCCAATGCTTTCACGATGGCATTAAGACGAATGACATAACCGTGATGATCAGCGCCTAATATATCAATGACTTTGTCTGCGCCCTGTTGATATTTATGGTGATGATAGGCAACATCGGATGCGAAATACGTGGTTTGGCCATTGTCGCGAACTAGTACGCGATCTTTATCGTCACCAAATTCCATGGATTTAAACCATAGTGCGCCATTCTTTTCGTACGTTAAACCTTGTTGTTTTAGTTTTTCTAAGCCACTGTCTAGCTCGCCGCTGGTGAATAAACTATTTTCTGAAAACCATTCCTTGTAAGTTACCCCAAAGGCAGCCAAGTCTTCTTTAATGCCGGCAGTAATTGTATTTTTTGCTGCATCAAAGAAAAGTGTATAATTTTTTTCGCCGAGTAAGTGCTTAGCTCGCACGATTAATGCATCAATGTGCGCTTCTTTATCGCCATCAGGTTCACCTTCGTCAGCGGGAAGATCAGAAAATACATTGTTAGCAGCATGCACAAACTGTTCGGCATGTTGCTCTTTAACCGTCGCTGAGATTTCATTGACATAATCACCTTGATAACCATTTTTGGGGAAAACAATGGTTTCGCCGCATTGCGCTAAGTAGCGTAACCAAGTACTTGTTGCCAAGATATGCATTTGCCTGCCGGCATCATTGACATAGTATTCCCGATGAACACGGTAGCCGACAGCCTCTAACATGTTGGCGAGTGTTGCACCGTAAGCCGCCCCGCGTCCGTGACCCACATGCAATGGCCCGGTAGGATTAGCAGATACATATTCCATGTAGACTTTTTTCTGTTGACCTAAATCACTTTTTCCAAATGTGTCGCCCTGCGTAAGAATAGTAGAGACAATGGATTGTTGCGCAGTATCAGCTAAATGAAAATTGATAAAGCCAGGCCCTGCTATCTCGATTTGTTTAATCCAATCGACGGACTCCGAATGTTCAATAAGTTGAGCCGCGATCTCCCGAGGTGGGCGTTTTAGGATTTTTGTTAAGAGCATGGCGATATTGCACGCAAAATCCCCGAATTTAGCATCACGTGTGCGCTCGATATGAGGTTCTGGGAGTGCAATGCCTTCTGGAATTTGGCCACTGGCTTGCATTGCTTGCAAAGCTTTTGCAATATATTCGATGAGTTCTATTTTCATCAGCGGATTATCCTAGAAATCTTAAGGGAAAACAATGCTTAAACGACAGGCAATTACGGTAAAAACTTCGATATTAGGTGGTTGGGGGGTCTTTGCCGATCGACATTTCTTGCCCGGTCAGCTGATTGAGGAAGCGCCCCTGCTCCCGGTGGATGATGTGCACCAAGGCTTAAATAACTATTATTTTACTGCGAAAGAGAATGATCAACGTTACCTTGCCCTGGGTTATGGTAGTTTATACAACCATGCAGGTCAGGCGAATATTCGCTTTTCCATGGATTTATCGCGGCAAGTCATGTTATTTCATGCGACGCGACTCATCGCGCCAGGTGAAGAGTTGTGTATTGATTATGGGGTGCCCTGGTTCGAAAAACGAGACATTCCTATACGTGAAACAAGCGCTTGGCAATTGCGTTGGCAACGCTGTAGTGGGCATGTATGGCGACTAGGGTTGGTTTGCGGGCTTGGCGCGCTATTCTACATCTTCATCCGTTAACGGCGCCGTTAACCAGTGCGTCAATTGGTCACGTAAGGCATCAATGCCCTGTTTTTTGAGGGAAGAAAAACACTGAAAGCTAATTAAATTTTCATAGGCGCCAAAGTGTTGCCGCATTTGATGCACTAAATTAGCTTGGGCTTGGCGCGAAATTTTATCGGACTTAGTCATGAGAATATGCAATGGCATACCCGCTTCTAGGCTCCAAGCAATCATTTGTTCATCGAAGGGTTTTAGTGGGTGGCGTGCATCCATGACAAGCACGATGCCAACAAGGCTTTCGCGATCACGTAGATAGGCGTCAATGGTAGCTTGCCAGTTTTTCTTTTTTCGATCGCCGACTTTCGCAAAACCAAATCCGGGCAAATCGACTAAACGTAATTCGTCCGTCAGCGAGAAAAAATTTAGTAGCTGTGTGCGCCCTGGGGTACGGCTGGTTTTAGCCAGGTTATTTTGCTGGGTGAGCGTGTTAATGGCACTGGATTTTCCGGCATTTGAGCGGCCCATGAAGGCAACTTCACGTCCTTCATCTTCCGGACATTGCTCCGGTTTTGCGGCGCTAGTGATAAAACTAGTTTGTTGAAAGGGAATACTCATGTGTCTGCCAAATCACCGTTTTTTTCTAACCATGCACGGCGATCAGCGGCGCGTTTTTTTGCGAGTAGCATATCAACAAGTTTTTCACTGGTTTTAGCGTCATCGATAGTCAGTTGTACTAAACGTCGTGTATCAACAGCCATGGTGGTTTCGCGCAATTGAATGGGATTCATTTCACCCAAACCTTTAAAGCGTTGAACGTTTAGTTTGCCGGTTTTCTTTTCAGATTTTAAGCGATCAAGTACGCCTGTTTTTTCTGATTCGTCCAGTGCGTAAAATACTTCTTTGCCAATGTCGATACGATACAGTGGAGGCATTGCGATAAATACATGACCTTGTTTCACCAATGGTTTAAAGTGTTTTAAGAATAAAGCACATAATAAGGTGGCAATGTGTGCGCCATCAGAGTCCGCATCAGCCAGTACGCATATTTTTCCGTAGCGTAAGCCGGTTAAATCAGCGGATCCAGGTTCAATACCAATCGCGATAGCAATATCATGCACGGTTTGTGATGCCAAGACTTGTGCAGGGTCCACTTCCCAGGTATTCAAAATTTTGCCACGGAGTGGGAGTACGGCTTGAATTTCACGGTCACGTGCCTGTTTGGCTGAGCCGCCCGCAGAGTCTCCCTCAACGAGGAATAGTTCAGATTGCATGGGATCTTGGCTAGAACAATCGGCAAGTTTTCCTGGTAAGGCAGGTCCTGCGGTGATTTTTTTACGTGTTACCTTTTTTGCGGTGCGCATGCGTTTTTGCGCATTAGCAATAATCAGTTCCGCAATTTCTTCACCTAGTTGTACGTGTTGATTTAGCCACAAACTAAAAGAGTCTTTCACCACGCCAGAAACAAAAGCCGCACATTCGCGAGATGAAAGTTTTTCTTTGGTTTGACCAGCAAACTGTGGGTCTTCAATTTTAACGGATAATAAGTAATTACATCCTTGCCAGATGTCGTCTGGTGCGAGTTTGACGCCGCGCGGTAGTAAATTACGGATTTCACAAAATTCACGCATGGCTTCTAGCAAGCCGGTTCGCAATCCATTGACATGCGTACCACCCTGCGCTGTTGGGATTAAGTTAACGTAACTTTCACGCAAATCTTCACCGCGATCTTGTAGCCAGACTAACGCCCATTCTACTTTTTCGTGGTCGCCTGCAAAATTGCCGACAAAAGGTTGTTCGGGTAGGCGTTGATAGTCTTTGACCGCATCTAATAAGTAATCGCTTAATCCATCGATGAAACACCACTCTTCTTTTTTCTTGCTTGCTTCATCGAGACAGGAAACTTTTAACCCCGTGCACAATAAGGCTTTGGCGCGCAGTACGTGATGGAGGCGAGAGAGAGAGAATTTTGCAGAGTCAAAATATTTGCCATTTGGCCAAAAGTGAATGCTAGTGCCGGTTTCTCGTTTAGCGCAATCGCCAATGACAGCAAGCTCGCTGGTTTTGTCGCCATCGCCAAATGTGATTTGATGTTGTTTTCCGCCACGTTTAATGGTGACTTCTACTTTGCTAGATAGTGCATTCACGACAGAAATACCTACGCCGTGTAAACCACCGGAGAATTGGTAGTTCTTATTCGAGAATTTACCACCGGCATGTAAGCGGGTCATGATGAGCTCAACACCACTGACTTTTTCTTCCGGATGAATATCGGTGGGCATCCCTCGACCATCATCCGTGACAGTAACAGAGCCATCTTTGTGTAATATGACGTCCAAATGTTTGGCGTGACCAGCAATGGCCTCATCCACACTGTTATCGATGGCTTCTTGCGCCAAGTGATTTGGGCGGGTGGTGTCCGTGTACATACCCGGACGCATTTTTACTGGGTCTAGTCCGCTCAAGACCTCAATGGACTCAGCGGTATAATCGTTGCTCATAGTAGTGTGTTTGGTCGTTTGTTTGCAAAGCGGTAGTGTACCTGTATTTGAGTCAACACAGCAACTACATTAGAATGATTGCAATACACTCACAAACAAAAGAGGTTTCACATGTCGGTCTGGAAAAAAACATTCGTTATCACTGGGCTTGTGCTCGGTATGACCGCGCATGGCGCAAATCTGCAGATCGCTTATCAAGATGCGCTGAAAAATGATCCGACGTTTAAAAAAGCGCAAGCCGATATGATGACCAACAAAGAAATTGCGCCGCAAGCATTGGCTAGCTTGTTAACGACGGTGTCTGGATCGGCGACTGGGACAACGTCTCGTGGCACCAGTAACAACCTAACGCCGTTGATTGCAACGAAAAATTATCAAAGCGCCTCGACGCGTACAGGTGCCTATTCTTTAAACTTAAACCAGCCGGTTTTTGATTTTAC